>CAXUNV010000677.1:0-2389 GCA_964252355.1 uncultured Chthoniobacterales bacterium
TTCCTGATCAACGCGGCCTCGTTCGTGCCCGTGCTCTGCTCGCTGGGGCTCCTGCGCCTCGGCGAACTCCACCCTAACGGCAAGGCGGCCCGGGCCCGGGCGGGCGTCACCGACGGGTTTCGTTACATCTGGAAACGACCGGATTTGAAAGCCGTCCTTGGCATGCTTCTGCTGATCGGCACGTTCGGCCTCAACTTTCCCATCTTCATCTCGACCATGTCGGTGACGGTGTTTCATGCCGGGGCGGGTGAGTACGGGTTATTAACGTCCGTCATGGCGATCGGCTCCGTGGCCGGCGCCCTCCTTGCCGCCAGACGGGCAAAACCGCGCATGACGTTGCTGTTAGCCGGTGCCGCCACTTTTGGTTTCGGGTGCGCCCTGGCCGCCATCATGCCGAACTACGGGCTGTTTGGCCTCGCCCTGGTCGTCATCGGCGTGGCCGCCCAGACTTTCATGACCTCGACGAATAGCCTGGTGCAACTGTCGACCGAACCCGCGGTGCGCGGACGGGTGATGGCGATCCTCATCGCCATCGCGTTGGGTGGCACCCCCGTCGGCGCGCCCCTGGTAGGCTGGGTCGCGGACAGGTTCGGTCCTCGCTGGGCGCTGGGCATCGGTGCCGTTGCAGGTCTGGCCGCGGTCGTCGTCGGGTTCCGCTACCTCGCCAAGCACGGACACCTGAGCGCGGGTGTAGACGCTGGACGACCCCGCGATGGCCGCGCGCCGGCGACCGACCTGTAACGGCCCGACCGCGGCGCCGCGGCGCGGGTGAACGGCAGGGCACTGGCGTTAGGGCCGCAACGCGTCGTGGGGACTCGCGCCCGGTTCAGCGCTTTGCGACCCCGGCTCCGATTCGTCCCTCGAGCCGTGCCCGGACGGTCGCTTCTTGGTTGCGTTGCGCCAGGGCGGACCCACAGTAGTCCCTTCAGGCGCAACCCCTTGCCATCCGGATTCCATGAACCCACCGTCTTACCAACCCGGCCGCCACTTTCTGCAAATCCCTGGTCAGACCAACGTCCCCGACCGCATCCTGCGGGCGATGGATCGGACCACCATCGACCACCGTGGACCGGATTTTGCCCGGTTGGCACTGGAATGCCTCGAGGAGATCAAGGGAGTGTTCCAGATGGAGGCGGGCCACGTCTTCATCTACCCCGGCAGCGGCACAGGCGCTTGGGAGGCCGCCCTGGTCAACACGCTCTCGCCCGGAGACCGCGTCCTGGCGTTTGAGACCGGCCATTTCGCAACCCTCTGGAAGAACTTGGCCGAGAGGTTCGGCCTGCGGGTGGACTTCGTGCCCGGCGATTGGCGGCACGGGATTGATCCGGCCCAGGTGCGGGGGCGTCTGGCCGAGGATGGCGCACGCGAAATCAAAGCGCTTCTCTGCGTGCACAACGAGACCTCCACCGGGGTCACGAGCCGGATCCCGGAAGTTCGGCAGGCCCTCGACGAGGCGGGTCATCCCGCGCTGCTGATGGTCGACGCGGTCTCGTCCTTGGGCAGCATCCTTTACCAACACGACGCGTGGCGCGTCGATGTGACCGTGGCTGGTTCGCAGAAAGGGTTGATGCTGCCGCCCGGCTTGGGTTTTGCCGCGGCGAGCCCGAAGGCGCTGGAGATCTCCAAAACCGCCCGGTTGCCGCGCGGCTTTTGGGCTTGGGACGAAGTCATGGAAGCTAACCGGCTCGGGTTTTACCCGTACACGCCGGCGACGAACCTGCTTTTTGGGTTGAAAGAGTCGCTCCAAATGCTCCTCCGTGACGAGGGGCTCGAGCGGGTGTTCGGGCGGCACCGGCGTCACGCGGCGGCGACGCGCGCGGCGGTCGCGGCGTGGGGCCTGGAGTTGGTGAGCGCGTTGCCGGTCGAACATAGCCCGTCCTGCACGGCGATCCTAATGCCGGAAGGTCACGACGAAGCGCAGTTCCGTGCCCGCGTCCTCCAACGGTTCAACCTCTCCCTGGGTGCCGGCCTGTCGAAGCTGCGGGGCCGGGCATTCCGGATCGGGCACCTGGGCGACCTCAATGACCTGACCTTGTGCGGAGCCCTGGCCGGCGTCGAGATGGGGTTGCAGGAGTTCGGCGTGCCGAGTAAACCGGGCGGGGTACAGGCGGCCCTGGAGGTGCTGCGGGCGCAGGGCTAAGCCAAACCATTGCGCAAGATTGCCAAGGTCGCGTTTCGCGAGGAGTGGTGAAAAGGTGACGCAGACGGAGACGGCCGGAACGTTCCCTGGAGCCGGTGGGGCGAAGACCCGGCCGGCAGAATGAAGCGGCTGGATGGGTTAGATCACCGCCGGGCGATCTGAGCCGGGCCGCAAATCATCCCTGTTGCAGGCCAAGGGGTTGCTCCCGCATGGCTCAGACCAGCCGGCGGACGTCCCCCCTTTATTGGC
>CAXUNV010000678.1:0-2388 GCA_964252355.1 uncultured Chthoniobacterales bacterium
GAAATTTGAAGTGGTACCGGAAGGTGCCATCCGAGCTCAAAGCGATCGGCTCGCCGTTCACGTACACCTTGGCGCGCGGATCGGTACCGCCGTAGAAAATGACTTCGGCGTTCACGTGCATGAAAAAGCCACGCTCCGCCGCGCCGGGACCCTCGCCCCAGCTTGAGGCGAACCCTCCCGAGCCGAAACCGCTCGAAAGGCTCGCTTCGGAAGAGAGTTGACCCCAGCTGGAGAGCCCAAATTCCAGACCGGACCAAACGGCCGCGCTCTCTGAGGAGACGCCGCCGAAGCGGCTCCCGAGGAACGCGGACCCGAACGCCTCGGAAGCACCGCCGCCCAACAAGGCGTGCTGCCAAGAGGCGACAGCTTCAGAACTCGCCAGTTCCAAGCCGGAAAAGAGCGAGCCAAAACTCGAGAGAGAAGCACTCGACTCGCTGCCTAAACTTCCGAGGACCGCCTGCAGCCAGGAAGCGAACGCCCCACCGCTGGAGAGGCTGCCCGACGAGAGTTCCTCGCCGAGCGGCGCGCTGGACCCGCCCGACCACTGGGAAGAACCTGCCAGCGCCCCGCTCGAAAGTTCGCCCGAACCGCCAGCGGCTAAAAGTTCAGCCAATCGGCCGTGGGACGAAAGAGGGCCAGCCACGCCAGAGTCGAGCCGGTTTTCGAGTTCTTTGCGGAGGTACTGGGCAACCTCACCCGAACTCAGCGGGCCCGAACTCAAGGAAAAGAGGCGGTCCAAAGCTTCTTTGCCGAGCAAACTTTCCAGAACCTTCAGTTGGTCGATGCGTCCGTCCGAGGTGACTCCTGGCATGCGCAGGGTTGCCCGTTGCAACTCGCCAAGTGCTTCCGCAAGGGGCGCGCCCGAAGCTTTGGCTGCATCCACGACGTCCATCAACAGGTTGAAGCTGAGGTGAAACGGCACGGTAGCGAATTGCGAATCCCAATTCGTGCTGACCGTCTCCGGCGGAGTCTTGGTTGGACGGCTGGTGAGCAGTTCGTGCCACTGCCCGTCCGGAGCGCGGTGGCCGAGGGTCACCCGGTAGGTCGTGTCCGCCTTTTGCACGGGGACATACCAATTCCGCGCCTCCTCATTAAGGTCGACCGTCGTCTCCAATTTATCGTCACAGAAGACTTGCAAACCCAAACGCCGTCCGGCAGGCAGAGAGGCGTAATCTAAGTCCCAATACGTGAACAACCAATGCGGGTCTCGGGCGACCAAAAAGATCTCGTGGTAACCCGACGGTAGCTCGCCCAAATCCTCGAACTCCGGGCGATTGGCCGGATCGATGGCCGGTAGGTACGCGTTGGCCTGCTCGGCCCTGGCGTGCTCCAACACCGGGTCGCTGGTCAACCGAAATTCCTTCAGGTCGTCGGCGGGCATCTTGCTCATAGAAATATCCTTAAAACCGCGCGCCGGGGGTGTCGCTCCGCGCAGCTTGGAGGATGTCGCGGCGCTGTGCAAAGCGTTTTTTGGTGCGGCCGTCCCTGGCCTCCCGCGCCTGCCGAACCGTCAACGCACGCCGCTTTGCCGATCGGCTTCGGCCAGCGATGAATCGCCGTTGATCAACGCGGCTAAGTACGGATTCCGGTTCGGCAGGCGCAGCGCGTCGGCGATACGCTCCGGGTACTCCAGACGCGAAAAGATGGCATGCGAAATCCGGCTGCGCGGCACGGTTTTTTCGCCAAAACCGCCGGGTTGGTTGCTCGACCAGAACCGTACGGCCGGCACGCCGCCCAGCGTCGTCGGTCCGAGGTAGACGACCGAATGGCCGTGCTCACGGCGGCCCACGGCCGGAATCCAAAAGATTTTCATGAAGTCACCGGGTTTAGCTTCATCGAAGGAGGTGAAATTGCGGCCCAAGGCGAGTTCCTGAAACAGGCAGGCGGTGCCCGGGCCGTTGGCGTTCCAACGGCCCCACACGCCGACGCCGTCAGGTTGGCCGCGGATGAGCAGCGCATCGACCAGGGCCGGGTTGGCCGCGAGCGCCTGTGGTGCCAAGCTCTTCAGCGCCTGCAGGAAAACCAAGTAAGTTGCGCCCGAACAGTAACTCGGCTTCGCCGCCTCTGGCTGGACGGTTAACCCGTTGCGGGCTTGGACGGCGCTTTGGAGTTGGTGGGTGGTCTGGGCCGAGGCCGAGTAACCGCCGCCCGACGGCATCGTCCGGAGGCAAGAGACGATCGCGGCGTTTGGATTACCCGCGGAAGCGGCAAGCGACTGGCCGGGGAGGGGAGACGCCGGCCAGAGGAAAGCCAAAAGGCAAACGGCGCAGGGCCAGCACGGGGCGAGGAGGCGAGCGAGAAGACGCATCCGAGGGGTGTCTATTAGTCCGGGGGTCGGCAGAAGGCAAGTGCCGCGCCGGCGCCGCGCCGGGCCCCCCCCCCCATGGG
>CAXUNV010000679.1:0-2381 GCA_964252355.1 uncultured Chthoniobacterales bacterium
CGTCGGCATAGCGCGTCAACTCTTCGGAGTAATCCGCGTCGCAGTACCACTGCACCTGCAGCCGTTCGTCGGGCTTCAGGGTTGAAAGGAAACGAGCCACCCGGTCGTGGAACGAGTTGAGTTGGGCGATGGAGGCGTTGGTCCGGTCGGGCAACTCCACCAGGAACCCCTTGGAGGCGAAGCCGCCTTCATGCAGCGGCCCCGCCACGATCAGGTCCTCAACGAAGTACCCGTTGGGGGCGTTTGACACGATCATACGCGGTGTGGTCGAGCGGGTGGACGGGTTGGCGCAGCGGGTTGAGCGAGAAGTCCTTGCCGGAGGCCAGCAGGTCGAAGAAGTCCCGGTCGTAATGGCGCGGCTTGCCCGCGATCAGGCAGGTGATGTAGGTCACCGTCACGGCCGTCGGCAACGCCGCCACCCCGAGCGCCACGAGCGGCGAGAAGTGGCGGGTCTGCAACACGACGAGCAGCGTGACCGAAAGGACGAGCGACGCCACCAGGGCCAGGAAGGTGTTCCCCGGCAATCCCCAGATGGCGCCCTCGGAATCGTTGGCGGAATTCGTCTGGCAACGGACGAGTTCCATGGGTGCGCACCTGCCTTTCTACCAGGGGGTGCCCAAAGTGACGGCGGTACCGCCGAAGCCGGTGAAGAGCGCGGTGGCGATGACGACGGCGCCGGCGATGATCACGCCGGCGATGAGCGAGAGTTTGCCCTGCGCGGTGTCGCCACGCCAGATGCTCATCCCGCCGTTGATGATGGCGATCACGCCCATGAGGAAGGCGATCACCATGATGGTGGCCAGGGCGTTCTGCAGCCCGGTCTGGAGGTTGCCGCCCGCGGCCAGGGCGTTGAGTGGCAGCCAGGCCAGCAGCAGCAGGCCTTTGAGCTGGGTGCGGACGACCGTGCTCAGCCCTCGGCCAGGCTTGGCCGCGGCCGCCGGCGTCGCGTTTTCTGTCTGGTTCATCTCCTTGGTGTCCATGGTGGTGTTGATGGTGGCAGGTGGGTGGGTTGGTTTTTGGACGGCGGACCGACCCCGCCACGTCGGTCGAGACGGGCCCGGCGTCGGCGTGCAGTATGCAAACGCGGCCGCCGGGTGTCCATCCCTTTATTTGTGGAACATGGCCCTATATTGCTTTTTTATTACATAGTCGTGCCTTGCTTCACGTATTCCGCCAAGCCGGTCCGGGGGCCGGCGCCTCGCGTTCCCCGCCATCGCGGAGAGAAGATCGCTGATCGCCGATCGCAAAACGGCGGACGTCGCTTCACGTCCGGTTCGTGCTGCGATGCTCGACCGGCGATTGGCGATCGCGCGAAGCGCGCCGCTCACCGCCGCAGGTCGATCACCACCGGCAGCTCGCCGAACTCCGGCGCGCCGCCCTCGAAAAGGTTCCGCCACGCGTCGGTCAACACCGTCGCCAGCAGCGGGGTCTGACCGCCGTACGGCACCGACCCGTTCACGATGTCCTGCATCTCCTCCGCCGTGACCGCGCTGTGCGTCACCCATTCCGGCAAGACGAACTCCTCCACCAGCGGCCGGATCGTCGAGTCAAGCAGGTAGAGTCCGGCGCCGGGGAACTGACCGGAGGAAAGCGCCACCTTCACGTCGAGGTAACGTCTCGTCCCGGAGACTTCGCGGTCCTGCGAAAGCTTGAAGTCGGTGCTCCAGGCGGGCGCCCCTTCGGTCACGGGCGCCCAGTGGTCGCCAAGCCATCGTGAGAGCCGGGCGTCGTTGCGCAACGCCCGGGCGGTGAGCCCGAAGCCGTCCGTCGGCCCTTTCAGTTCGCACCGGGCCTCCAGGCTGGCGGAGATGACCGACGGGATCGTCTCCACCTGCAGCACCCGCGGCTCCGGGCGGTCCAGGAGGTCGGCGCGTTTGCGGAACCCGAGGACGTTGCGGATGGTGGCGCGCGTGAACGAGACCGCGCCGGCGTCGTCGAGCCCGGCCTCGAAGACGAACATGTCGTTGTCGATCAGGTTTTTGGTCAGGTTCCGGTGCAGCGTGGCGATCAGGCTGCGCACCAGGCGCGGGTGGCCGAGCGCCACCAAGTAGAGCCGGCGAAAGCCGGTGTAGGCCGCCTGGAACCCGCCCTCGCCGAGGTTCGGCACCTCCCCACGGAACGGCAGGCGGGCACCGACCAGACCGCAGGCGGCGCCGAGCTTCTTCATCTTGTCGGCCAGCATGGCGGCGAATTCGCGCTCATCCTTCAGGCTCATCACCAGATCCGTGTTGATCAGCGTGAGGCGGACGTCGCTGACCTGGTCCTCGATCAGCGACGCCAGCGGGAGGTGGGCGCGGCAGGACGGGTCATCGTAGAAACCGGGCGCGGCGGCCCGGACGGCGACGTCGTCCTCCAGGCGTTCCCGCGCCTCGCCGCCGTCC
>CAXUNV010000680.1:0-2381 GCA_964252355.1 uncultured Chthoniobacterales bacterium
ATCCAGCCATGATCGTCTGGCTTGACCTGCGTGGGTCAAGCCGGGGCAATCCCAACGAGAACTTTTCCCGCGAGTTGCTCGAGCTCTTCACGCTGGGCGAAGGCAATTACGCCGAAGAGGATGTGAAAGAGGCTGCGCGCGCCTTCACCGGCCGCAAGATCGATCGGGCGACAAACCGTTTCCGGTTCGCCGCGGCCGCTTACGACCCTGGCGAGAAACGGCTCTTTGGCGCCCTGGGCCCATGGGATGGCGATGCGACGATCGACCTGATCTTTTCCCAGTCGGCGTGCGCCCGCTTTCTCGCCCGGAAATTCTGGCGCTTTTTCGTCAGCGACGAACCGCCCCGGCCGGAACTGGCCGAAGCGTTGGCGGCGGAGTTGCGGAAGGGTGGTTACGTCGTAGGTGACTTTCTACGCACGTTGTTTCTGTCCAAGGAGTTTTACGCCGATTCGGTCCGGCGTTCCCAGATAAAAAGTCCGGTGCAACTGCTCGCCCAGGCCAGTCGGACGTTGGATTGGACGTTACCCGAACCAGAACCCCTGGCGCGAACGCTGCGCCGGCTCGGTCAAGAACCTTTTTACCCGCCCAACGTCAAGGGCTGGGACGGCGGTAAGGCGTGGATCAACACCGCCACGCTCGGCGCGCGCTACGCCCTCGCGCGCCCGCTCGTCTTTGGCCGAAATGCCCGCCCGGCAAAGCCGGCAACCCGGGAAACCGTACCAGCGGCCATGGCTGCGCTGGCACCCGGCCCGCTGCCGACGTCCCCGTCCGAGTCGCCGGTGCCACCCCTGGCCGTGGCGACGTTGGTCACAGCCGACGAACGGCGGGATCCGGAAAGGTTGGTCCGTGCCCTGGGGGTGACGGTGTTTGGGGGCGAGCCGCCGCCCCCGCTTTTGGAAACCTTGTTGCCGGTCGTCACCACCGGTCCCAAACCGGTCGACGATGCCGGGGTTCGCGAGTTGCTCGCCGTCATGTTAGCCACGCCAGATTACCAATTATGCTAGGCTCGCCATGCCTACCCCCACCCAGCTGTTGACCCGTCGTCGCTTCCTACGGACATCCGCGCTCGGGGCGGCCTTGAGCGCGACCGTGCCCCGGTTTGTCGAACGTACGTTTGCCGCCCTGCACGAAGCGGCGGCGTCTGGTAGCGGCCAGATCGCCACCGGCAAAGATCATCCCATCCTGGTGGTGCTGCAGTTGGCCGGTGGCAACGACGGCTTGAACACGCTGGTGCCTTTCGCGGACGACGCTTATTACCGGGCGCGACCGACGCTGGCGGTACCCCGCACCCAGGTGCTGGCGTTGGATGACCACCTCGGCCTCCACCCCGGGCTGGCCGCCTTGCGGTCCCTTTACGACGACGGCGGCGTGGCGTTCGTCCAAGGGGTCGGGTACCCAAACCCGAACCGCTCCCACTTCCGGTCGACGGAAATCTGGCAGACGGCTTCGGATGCCAAACAGACGCTGTCGCGCGGTTGGCTTGGGCGTTATTTTGACAACTGTTGCGCCGGGGAAGATGCGGCGTGCGGCATCAGCCTAGGCGCGCAACTCCCGCAGGCCTTCAACGCCGACAAACCGGCCGGGGTGGCCGTGGGCGGGGCTGACCCCGGCGCTTTTCCGCGCATGCCTGGGCCGGCGGCCGAAAGGGCCTTTGCTGAGGCGAACGGCTTCGGCGAGGGCGACGCTGCCGGCGGCTCCATCGGCTCCTTGGCGGGGACGCCACACACCGCCTTGTCGCCGCTCGCTTACCTGCAGCGGACGGCTTTGGACGCCGAGGTCAGCGCCCGACGGATCGGCGACGTCTTGAGGCACACGGTCGCAGAAACTTCTTATCCGAAAACCCGGTTGGGCCAGGCGTTAAGCACCGTGGGCCGGTTGATCGCGGGCGGGATGCCGACGCGCGTTTACTACTTAAGCCACGGCGGTTTCGACACGCACCAGGACCAGGGGCGCAGCCACGGCCGCCTGCTCACCGAACTCGGGGACGCCGTGGGCGCGTTTGCGAGGGACCTGCGCAGCAAAGCTTTGTCGGACCAAGTGACGCTTCTGACCTTCAGTGAGTTCGGGCGTCGCGTGGCCGAGAACGGCAGCAAAGGCACCGACCACGGCACGGCCGCGCCCATGCTGGTGGTGGGGGGCCAAGTGCGCGGTGGGTTGTACGGCACGGCGCCGAGTTTGCAGAACCTGGATGCTGGTGACCTCGTCCACACGGTCGATTTCCGGTCGGTGTACGCCACCGTGTTGGGCGAGGTGTTACGAACCCCTCCAGAAAAGGTTTTAGGACGCGCCTTTCCGCGGCTGCCGTTCGTGCGCGGGATGTAGGAAGCGAGCGGCACCGAGCGGCACCGAGCGGCACCGAGCGGCACCGAGCGGCACCGAGC
>CAXUNV010000681.1:0-2380 GCA_964252355.1 uncultured Chthoniobacterales bacterium
GGACAAGGCGGCGATGATTTTCCAGGGTCCCTGGATTGAGGATCAAAACCTCATCAAAGCTCATCAGGATCCCAACAACTACGTGCCCATCCTCGCGCCTGCCGACCAGAAACCGGTGCGGGTTTCGGGGTTCCAGGAACAGATCCAGTTTTGGGCAAAGTCCAAGCCGGACGCCCAAAAGGCCGCCCTGTTGTTCGCCTCGTTCGTCACCACCCCGGAAGTGGCCCAGCGCCACATCGCGGAGTTCGGTTCGCCCAGCGCGGTGGCCGGCGTGACGCCGCCCGATGGACACCCCATCGCCGCCCAGATGGCCAAGTGGCTCCAAGGCGAAGTGCAACTCTATCTGCCCACCGACCAAGCCCTGCCGCAGGAAATCGTCAACACGTTCTTCCAGGCTCAGGATTCGGTGGTGCTCGGGACCCTCACCCCGGAAGCGGCTGTTGCCCAGATCCAAAAGGCCGTCGAGAGCTACAAAGGCACGCGTAAGTGAGTCTTGGTTGGACCGAACTGCCGAGGAGGTGATTACGTTCCTCCCGACGCTCTGCTCCGTTTGTCCTGCGCGACCGTTCTCACCTGGACGGCCGACGTGAGGCAGGGCGTTAGGCCTCCATCTGCTAATATCTAGACCCATTGACATGTCAGCGGTACCGCAAACGGCGACGCCCCAGATGGCTTCTTCCCCTCCAGCCAAGCCATCGAAACCCCGCGACGATTATCAGCGGAGCTTGCCCTGGGGGTTTCTTATCCCGGCCCTGCTCATCTACTCGGTGGTGGTGGTTTACCCCATGGTCTACTCGGTCTACTTGAGCCTCTTTCGCTGGGACGGGGTCTCGCCCACGAAGGCATTCGTCGGGCTCCAGAACTACGTCGACCTGTTTATCCAGGATCAAGTGTTTTGGATCGCCCTCAAAAACAACGCCGTCTGGCTGGTCGCCGCGTTGCTGTTGCCTACGAGCATCGGCTTAGGCTTGGCCCTCCTCTTGAATTTGAGATTCCGGGGCAGCGCCGTCTTCCGCAGCATCTTTTACTTTCCGGCGGTGTTGTCGTTGGCCGTGGTCGGCTTGATCTGGACCTGGATCTACCACCCCGACCTGGGGCTGCTGAACCAAGCGCTGGGTGCGTCGGGCCTGAAAACCCTCCAGCGCAACTGGTTGGCGGACCCGAACGTCGCCCTTTACCCCGTGATCGCCGCGGCCGCCTGGAACGCGGTGGGTCTGCCCATGCTCCTCTTCTTGGCCGGTCTCCAAACCGTGCCGGTGGAGTTGCTCGAAGCGGCCAAGGTCGAGGGCGCCGGCCCGGTCCGCCGATTTTTCCACGTCACGTTTCCGCTCTTGCGCGAGACCACCTTGATCGTGCTGGCGATCACCGCCATCAACGCGCTCAAGGCCTACGACATCGTCTACGCGATGACCAACGGCGGGCCGGCGAACCGCACCCAGTTGCTCAGCACCTGGATGTACTTCCTCACCTACAACTACAACACGGTGGGCCGGGGCACAGCGATCGCCGTCGTCCTCTTCTGCCTGACGCTGGTCTTCGCCATCCCCTACCTCCGTTTCATGACCAGGAAGAACACATGAGCCAACCAGTCGCGAGACGCGCGCATGCGGCGCCCAAAGCGAAGGCGACCCTTTTTTACGCGGCGCTTGGGTTGGTGGCCCTGCTTTGGTTCACCCCGGTCATCACGCTGATTTTTACCGCCCTTAAAGACGCCGGGGACTTCGCCGTCAACGGGGCGTTTTCGCTGCCCAAATCAATCCGTTGGGAAAACTTCAGCGAAGCCTGGGATACCGGCGTCAAAAACTATTTCTGGAACAGCGTCATCGTGACCGGTTTTAAGGTGCCCGCCGGCATCATCCTTGAATCGCTGGCGGCGTTCGCGCTTGTCCACATGCAGTTCAAGTGGGCGGATCGGGTGTTCACCTACATCCTCATCGGCCTGATCGTGCCGATCCAGATGACGCTCGTGCCGCTGACACTGCTGATGAACGCGCTCAACCTGATCGATACCTTGACCGGGTTGACGATCCTCTACATCGGCTTCGGGGTTCCCTTCGGGGTGCTAGTCCTACGAGGGTTTTTCCGAACGGTCCCAACGGCCATCATCGAGGCGGCGCGGCTGGACGGGGCCTCTTGGTTCCGCATCTTCTACCGGGTTGCCCTGCCTCTGGCGCTGCCGGCGGTGATCTCCCTCTGCATCCTCGACGGGGTGGCTACGTGGAACGAGTTCATCCTGGCCCAGATCTTCCTGCGGTCCGACGAACTGCGGACCTTGCCCTTGGGGCTCGTCCAGTTCAGCACCCAGTTCTCCACACAGTACGACCAACTCGCCGCCGCCGTGCTGATCGCGGCCGCAGCGTACCTGTTCACCGTGCTGACG
>CAXUNV010000682.1:0-2361 GCA_964252355.1 uncultured Chthoniobacterales bacterium
CAAGGAGGGGGAGGCGCCGGCGTGCGCGGCCAGGCACCCGTCGCGCCACGACGGCCGTTCGAAGACGTGGTCGACCACCAGGAGGAACCCGCCGGAGGCGAGGAGGGGAAGGGTCCGGCGGAAGGCCGCGACGCCGAAGGCGTGGCAGGCGCGCCGCGCCTCGCGCTCCGGGAGGGCGTCCCAGCGGAACATGCCGAAGAACCCGTCGAGCGCGGCGTGCAGGCAGGGTTCGCCGGCCAGGCGCTGGACCTCGCGCGCGAGGGTGCTTTTGCCCGCGCTCGACGCGCCGTTCAGCACCACCGCCCGGGTCGCCATCACGCCCTTTTGCCGTCGCGGCCGCCGGATCACCCGGCGACGACGGCCCTCCCCGGCTCACTGGTAGACCCAGCGCCCGCCGGGCGAGCTCAGGACCGGCACGATGCCGTTGCGGGCCTCGTCGCGGTGGGAGAAGTCGGTCTTGCCCACCGCGCCCATCATGCGGATCCCGGTGGCCTCGTGGAACCGGGCGGCGAAGCCCTCCCCGCCGTAGCAGCCCCAACTGCGCGCGAAGGCGTCCCGGGCGAAGGCCCCGCGGCGCAGGGACCCCAGCTCGCTTTCGTGCAGCCACGCCTTCGAGCCGCTGGCGATCTCGTTGGAGTAGTCGAACATGAAGCAGGCGCGGTTGGAGTGGCCGAAGTACTCCAACAACCCGATTTTGGGACGGCCGCCGGCCCCCGCGCCGTTGAGATAGGCGACCGCCTCCGGCCCGCTCGCGAAGGGCACCAAGTTGACCCGGTACGCGTCGCGCACGGACATGACCAACGCCACCAGGTCCCGCCCCACTTGGGCGGAGCGGCGCCGGTACCCCTTCAGGTAAACCAGCAGGGTGAAGCGCACGATCGGGTTCGGGCCGACCCGCGCCTTGAGCTCCTGCAGCCGGGTGCGGGCCGCCCGGATGAACGAACCCCAGAAGCGGTCGTGCGGTTCGAGCTTGTAGCGCTCCCACTCTTCCAGGGACGGGCCGCCGACCCAGAGGACGAACTCCAGCGGTCGGTCCGCGGTCGCGGGCGGCAGCCGCACGGCGGGTTCGGCCGCCCGCAGGCCGGAAAATCCGACCGTCAGGGCGAGGGCGAGCGGGAAAGCTCTCATGCGGTCGACCGCCGGTCTAACAGCCCGCGCCGCGCCGCGCAAGGCGCCGCCGCGCGCCGTTCCGCATGGGTGCGCCCCAGCGGGACGGAGGGATAAGACGGTTTTCCCGCATCGATAAGGTTGCATCCCGGATTTTGAGACGACACCAGTTCGGGTTCTGGACCGTAACGGGACGTTTTTCCCGTCGCCATGCCTTCGCACGGCCACGCCCGCGTCCGCGCCGGAGCCCACACGTCCAAGCGGGTTGCTGGCCCGGCTTGCTCCCGTTCAACAGGGCATCGTGGGCCGACGCATCAACCCCGGCAACGGGCCGGGCAGCGACGTTGAAGCGTGGCCGAAGTCCGGAGGGGCGCCAGCCCGGTGGAATCTCCCGGTGCCCGAAGTCACGAAGGGTCTGCTCCAAACGCCGTTGCGCCAACGGCCGTTTTCGGGTGTTTTCCCTCCGCGCAACATGGCGGGGCGCCGGCGTTCCGGCGTTGACAGGCGCCCGAAACGCGCGCAAGGGAGCGGCGTCCCCCGAAGTGGGGACGCCGATGGCCACCCTCGCGAACCGGCCGAACGCCGCCCTCCTCGTCGTCGACATGCAAGCGGGCGTCCTCGCCGGGGCCCACCGGCGCGAGGCGGTGGTCGCCAACGTCCGCCGCCTCGTCGAACGGGCGCGCGCGCAAGGCGCCGCGGTCGTCTGGGTCCAGCACCACGACGAGCACCTCCTCCAGGGCGGCGAGGCTTGGCGCCTCACCCCCGAGTTGGCGCCCCGCGAGGCCGAGCCGCTCGTGGGGAAGGGCTACGGCGACGCCTTCGAGGACACCCCCCTCGAGCGCGTGCTGTCGGATCTGCGGGTCGGTCGGCTCGTCGTCGTCGGCGCCGAGACGGACGCGTGCATCCGCTCGACGCTGCACGGGGCGCTCGTCCGGGGTTACGACGCCCTCCTGGTCGGCGACGCCCACACGACGGGCGACCGCACGGCTTGGGGCGCGCCCCCGCCGGAACAGGTCATCGCGCACACCAACCTGTACTGGGCCCACCAAACCGCGCCCGGCAGGAAGGCCGGCACGCTCCCAACCGGGGAGGTCAGCTTCACGGGCGGGGCCTGACGCGGCCGGCGGCGCCGGTCCGCTGCAGGCATACCCCCAGCAAACGGCACACGCGCCGCCCCGCCGCCCGAGATCCCCGTCGGCTCCCCCCGCCCAATTCCGGGCGTCGTTGATCCGTGGCCCCGGCGCGGGCAAGGCC
>CAXUNV010000683.1:0-2359 GCA_964252355.1 uncultured Chthoniobacterales bacterium
GCGCCCGGGCGGGCCCGTTGCCACCATAGATAAACGGCGGTTTGGTGCAAAGACCACCACGACTTCATCCGGGCCCAGGCGTTCCTTCCACAAAACCCAGAGGGGTCAGCAAGTCGGACCCGGAAAGAGGGCGTGCGGAGCGGTTCAGAGGCGGTGGCGGCCTGGGCAAGAGGCGCCGTGCTTGCCAGGTTGCACCACGTCGGCCCAAGCGTCGGCTGATGCGACCTCCGGGAGCGGAACCGGTGCGCACCCGTTCCAGAACGGTGCCCCGGCTTGGCTTGAGCCACCGAACGCTGCGGCAGAGTTTTTTGCAAGCCGCGCTGGCGCGCGGCAGCGCTCTTCTGGCTTGAATGGCACCGGTGCTTGCCCCATACAGGACCGTTTACCTCATGACTGCCCCCCGCCGAGCGCTTCTGTTGCTGACGGTTCTTCTTACCTGCTGCGCGTCGCCTCCTTCCGCCGTTTGGGCCCAAACGCCCGATTCCTCGCCGCTCGTGCCTCCCACCGAGAGTTCACCCGCACCTTCGCCCGGCGCGCCGGAGCCTCCGAGCGCTCCGCTGGTCCCTGAGTTGCCTGCCGGACCACCCCCGCAGCCCCAAGGCTCGCCACCGCCACCGCCACCGGCGTTTTCCGAAGACGAAGCTGCGCGGCTCGATCGGCAGTTCGAGGAAGCGCTTGTTATTCGGCGCGTGCAACCGCCGGCTTCGCTGCCGCTCAGCCTGACGGACGCAGTCCGGCTCGCGCTCAACCAAAACAGCACGCTGCGCTTGGCCCAAGCCGATGCGAAGCTCGCCCGGGCCGCGGTTTTCAAGGCGGTGGCCGCTTTCGACTTCTCGGCGGAGGTGAACGTGGAGTACTCGCGCAAATACCTCACCGGCTCCGGCAGCGAGCCGGTCAACCAGCGCCAGTTCAACGACGTACTCACAAACGGCTTTTCCCAAGCCGTCGCCGCGCTCCAGGCCAACCCCAACGCTGATCCCCAGACGGTTTTGGGAAATTCCTTGCTGCAGGCGCAGTCGAACGAGACCCGCCGCGAGATCGACAGCTACGGCGGTAAGATCGCCGTGGCGAAGGGTTTTCGGGACGGGCTGAAAGTCTCGATGACTTACCTGCCCACCTTTCAAGACATCAACGACAACGGCGCCTGGCCGCCGCCCCATCACCAGCTGACGGTCACGATCGAGGCGCCTTTGTCGAAGTTCGGTACGTTGGCCAATGATGGGACCGAAATGGCCGCCAACAAAGATTACGAGGGCGCGCTTCTGCAGTTGACGCATGCGGCCACCAAAGCCACTGCGGACGTGGTGAGCGCCTACTGGCAGTGTGCCGCGGCGACCGAGAGGTACAACGTCGCCGACCGGACGTTCCGGATCGCTGACGCGCTCCTCGGGTTGACGAATCTCCTGGCCAGTCGCCAAGCCGTCGTGGGCACCGACGTCTCGCTGGCCCAGGCCAGGAAGGCCGAGGCGGCCTCGGCCCGGGTTCTGGCCCTCATCGAAGTATTCAACCGCGAAAAGGAGCTCGCCAGCAAACTCGGCCTGCGCGGCCCGCAGCTGCGCGCGTTGCCGTACGCGACGGATCCGTTCCCCGGCGTGGACGCCGCCGCCGTGACTCGCCTCAACGATGATCGCCTGATCGAACTTGCGCTGGTCCGGCGCTTTGACCGGCTCGCGGCGCTGAAAGCCGTCGAGTCCAAGCGCATCCTGGCCGAAAAAGCCCGCATCGACATGCGGCCGGACGTGAAGGTCGGCCTTACGGGTGGCCTCGACCTGAACGACGACGCTTACCGCCCCAACGTGCCGAAAGCCAGCGGCTACACCGCCAAGCCCACCTTTGCGGCCAGCGTCCTCTTCTCCTACGCACCCGCCAACCACGCCGCCAAAGGGGCGCTCATCGAAGCGCAGGCAAACTTCGACAAATCGTTGAGCGACGCCGACGACCTTTCGAGCGTCGTCACGGCCAACATCCGCGCCCTTTTGGAAACGATCCGCCAGCTAGGCAGCCAGATCGGGTTCCAAGACGCCGCAGTCAAGGCCACGGGCGAGCAGCTCGCCGGTCTGCGGGAGAAGCTACGCCTGCGCTCGGCCACGCTCGTGGACACGTTCAACGCTGTTGCGGAGTTCACCACGGCGGAGACCGCAAAGATCGACGGCGAAGCGACCCTCGCGCAGGCACTGGCGCAGCTCCGGTTCGAGACCGCGACCATCCTGCGCCCCGCCGCGGTGGCGGACGTCCGTCCGTACCGCCGCCCGTTTCAAGCCGTCACCATCGGGTCAGAAACCTTCACCAGCCTGCCCACCGAACCCGATGTCGCCACCCCGGCCCCTTCACCCTGGAGTTATGAACGAACCCAAAAGTC
>CAXUNV010000684.1:0-2328 GCA_964252355.1 uncultured Chthoniobacterales bacterium
CCAGTCGCCGCGCGGGGAGAGGGAGCCGCCGGAGCCGACTTTGGGGCCGTTGGGCATGGCGGAGCGCTTGAACTGGCTGGTCTGAAAGAAGCGAAACAAAAAGAGGCCGAGCCAGTGTTTGATCGTCGGCAGGTCGTATTCCCGGCGCTTCTCGGGCGGCAGCCCGCCCGGCCAAACGCCCCGGTCGCGATTTCCCCAGGCATGAGAGCTTAGGAACGCCACCTTGCTGGGCCGAAAGCCGTAACGCGTGATGTAATAAAGGTTGAAGTCTTGGAGTTCGTACGGCCCGATCTTGCCCTCGGTGCTCTGGCCGGGACCCTCGGCCCGCTCGTCCTCATGCGGCACCAGTTCCGGCGAGATCTCCGTGTCGAGGATGGCCTGGAGAACCTCGCCGGTGGCGGGGTCGAACTGTCCCGAACCGATCACCCAGCGGATCAGGTATTGGATGAGCGTCTTCGGCACCGACGCGTTGACGTTGTAGTGGGACATGTGATCCCCGACGCCGTACGTCGCCCAGCCGAGCGCCAGTTCGCTCAGGTCACCCGTCCCGAGCACGATGCCGCCGTGGAAATTGGCAAGCCGGAACAGGTGCGAGGTCCGCTCGCCGGCCTGCACGTTCTCGAAGGTGATGTCGTAGACCTTTTCGCCACGGCTGAAAGGGTGTCCGAGGTCGCGCAACATCTGCAGGCAACTCGGCCGGATGTCGAGTTCGGCCCCGGTTACCCCCAGGGCTTTCATCAGCGTCTGGGCGTTGCGCAGGGTGGTCCCGCTCGTGGCAAAACCCGGCATCGTGTACGCCAAAATCTGGTCGCGATTCACGCCCAAACGGTCCATGGTCTTTGCCGCCACGATGAGCGCGTGGGTCGAATCGAGCCCGCCGGAGACCCCGATGACGACGCGTTCCAGACCCGTGCTCTGGAGCCGCTTGAGCAGCCCGTGCACCTGGATGCTGTACGCCTCATAGCAGCGGTCGTCGCGCGCCGCCGGGTCGCTCGGCACGTACGGGAACCGCTCGACCTCGCGGGCGAGCGGCCAAGTCCCCGTGGGCACCCGGAACGGAAAAACGATCCGGCGCACTTGTTGCACCCGCTCGCGGTGCGCGGCCGCGCAATCGTGAAAACTCGTCAGGCGCCTGCGGTCCTGCACCCGCCGCAGCCGTTCCAGATCCACGTCGGCTAGGACGAGCTGTTCGTCGGCCGAGAAGCGGGTGGCTTCGGCCAGCTTCTCGTTATTTTCGTAGATGACGGCGTCGCCATCCCAGGCCAGGTCCGTCGTCGATTCGCCGGGTCCCGCCGCCGAATAGAGGTAGGCGGCCACGCATCGGCCCGACTGCGACGCGCAAAGGTCGCGCCGGTAGTCCGCCTTGCCGATCGTGATGTTGCTGGCGGAGAGGTTCGCCAGCACCGTGGCACCCGCCAAAGCACCGTAGGTGCTCGGCGGGATGGGCGTCCAAAGGTCCTCGCAGATCTCCACGTAGAACGCGTAATGGGTGAGGCTTTCGGCTGCGAAAACCAAGTCGGTCCCGAAGGGCACGTTCTGCCCAAGCAGGGAAATCTCGTGGGTCAAGGCGTCGCGACCCGAGGTGAATTGGCGTTTTTCGTAAAACTCGCGGTAGTTGGGCAGAAACGCCTTGGGCACGACGCCGAGCACCGTCCCGCGGTAGAGCGCGACCGCGCAGTTGAACAGCCTGCCCTCGCGTTGCAGGGGCGCCCCGACCAGCAGCACGGGCGAGAGTTCGGCCGACGCTTCCGCCAGGGTGGCCAACGCCTTTTCGGTGGCATCAAGCAAGGCCTGTTGGTGAAAGAGGTCCTCGTTGGAGTATGCCGAAATGCCCAGCTCCGGAAAGAGTGCCAGGGCTGCTCCCTGCGTCGAGGCACGCCGGGCGAGCTCCAAGGTGCGCGCGGCGTTGAACGCAGGGTCCGCGACGCGGACGTGCGGGACGCAAACGGCGAGCCGGACGAAGCCGTGCGTGTAAAGCGAGTCGAACGGGAGCATGGTGCCTTCCGCAACGTGGGCCGTCCGAGGCGGAATGTCTATGGGCGCGGAGCGCCGGTGGGTGGTCCCTATCATCACAACGGAACGCATCGTCTCGCATTCCGCTGGCAGAGAGCGATGGCTCGCATCGGGAACCCATCGCGCCCCATCAAGTGGCCGAACTGCCGCCGGTAAGCCGCCGTGATCAAGCGTGGGTCGGTGACATCACTGACCGCCCGACCGCGGCAGGCTGGTTGTACCTGGCCGTCATCCTGGACCTTACAAGCCTCAGTCGGCTTCAGCGGAAGGCTTTCGGGCGCGGGCGTTGCCGCGGGGGGCCCGCGGTGCCGGGGG
>CAXUNV010000685.1:0-2326 GCA_964252355.1 uncultured Chthoniobacterales bacterium
CATGCGCGTTTTTGGCATCACCGGAGGGATCGCCACCGGCAAAAGCACCGTCACCCGCCTCCTGCACGGGGCGCTCCAGGGGTGGCTGTCGGTGGAGAGTTTCAGCGCCGATCTCGAAGCTCGGAGATTGACGGAGAGCGATTTCGCGGTAATAGAAGAGATTAGGTCTGCTTTTGGCGAGGCCGTGTTCGACTCCAGCCGCAATTTGGCGCGCGATAAACTGCGCGCGCTGGCGTTTGCCAACCCTGCGGCGCGGAAGACCCTCGAAGGGATTCTGCACCCCCGGATTCGGGACGTTTGGTTGAGTCGCGCGCGGGGTTCCAGCTTACTCCTGGCCGAAATCCCGCTCCTCTACGAGACGCAGGCCGAGACCCACTTGCAACTCACCATCGTGACGGCCTGCAGCCGACAGTCGCAGCTTGCACGGCTCACTACCGAGCGCGGCTTGGCGCCGGCCTTAGCCGCGCAGATGGTCGACGCGCAAATGCCTTTGGAAGAAAAAATGCGCCGGGCCGACCGGGTGATCTGGACAGATTGTCCGACGGCCGTCACGGCCGCACAACTAGAACTCCTAACCCGTGAACTCATCGCCACTTATGGAGGAGCAACCGTCTCTTAGCCCCGAAGGGTTACCTGGATCGCGTCTGCTCTCCGAGGACGGCTCCACCCTCGACCTCGACCGCCTGCACCGCCTTGGCCATCCCGCCCTGGTCGAACTGGGGCGGCAACTCGGCCTGCGCGTCTCGCACGAACGCACCCGCCACCAACTCATTTTCGACCTGCTCCGGGCCTACGCCGGGCGCGGCCTCACCTTGGTGGCCGAAGGCATGCTGGAACCGGCCAACGAGACCCACGGTTTCCTGCGTTGGCCGCGGTACAACTTCAACCCTTGCCCTGAAGACGTCTACGTCGCGCCGCACCTCATCAAGCGGCATTTCCTCCGGCCAGGCCACAAAGTGCGCGGCACGATGCGAGCGCCCCGCGAAAAAGAGAAGTTCATGGCGCTCGAGACGGTGCTGTCGGTCGAGGGCGTCCCGCTGGCCGACTGGAAAGAGCCCAAACCTTTCGACGCCCTCACGGCCCTGTTCCCCGACCGGCGGATCCTGTTGGAAAACCTGCGCACCAAAAGCGTGAGCGCCCGCGCCGTCGACCTGATCGCGCCGCTCGGCCGCGGTCAGCGCGGCTTGATCGTGGCTCCGCCGCGGACGGGCAAGACCATCTTGCTGAAAGAGATCGCCCTCGCCATCCGGGCCAACGCTCCGGAGGTGCACCTCATCGTGCTTCTGGTCGACGAACGCCCCGAGGAAGTCACCGACCTGAAACAATGCCTGGATTGCGAAATCTTCAGTTCCACCTTCGACGAACCGCCCACGCGTCACGTCCAAGTCGCGGAACTGGTGTCGGAGCGGGCCAAACGCTTGGTCGAACTCCGCAAAGACGTCGTCATCCTCTTGGACAGCATCACCCGCTTGGCCAGGGGGTACAATTCTTTGCAGCCTAACAAAGGCCGGATCATGTCCGGCGGGGTGGAAGCCAAGGCGTTGCTGAAACCGAAGCGGTTTTTCGGCGCGGCCCGCAACGTGGAGGAAGGCGGCAGCCTCACGATCCTGGCCACGGCCTTGATCGAGACCGAAAGCCGCATGGACGAGGTCATTTTCGAGGAGTTCAAAGGCACGGGGAACATGGAACTGCACCTCGACCGCAGCCTGGTGGAAAAGCGGGTCTACCCGGCCATCCACATCCTGAAGTCTGGCACCCGGCGCGACGACCTCCTCTACCACCCGGAGGAGTTTCCGCGGGTGAGTCTGCTGCGCAAACGGCTGGCCCAACTGCCCGCCGTCGAGGCGATGGAGGTTTTTCTGCATAACCTTCGGGCCACCAAGTCCAACGCCGAGCTGCTCCTCACGGCCCTGCGCTGAACATGACGGCATTCGAGGGGAGCATCATCGCCGACCAAGCGGCGCTCGATGCCTGGACCGACGCTTGCGCCGGGGAAGACCCCGTGGCGGCCGACACCGAAGGGGACAGCCTCCACTGCTACCGCGAAAAGCTTTGCCTCATCCAGATGAGCACGGCGGAGGCGACCCTGCTCATCGACCCGCTGGCCGACCTCCGCTTTGACGGGTTCAACGCCATGCTCCGGTCGCGCACCCTGGTGCTGCATGGTTGCGATTATGACCTGCGCATGCTGCGGCGCGGGGTCGGTTTCACCCCAGGACCGATCTTCGACACTTACCTGGGCGCGCGCCTGCTCGGGCTGAAGGAGGTCGGGCTGGCTTCGCTGGTGAGCCGGTACTTCGAAGTCACGCTGCCGAAAGGTTCGCAG
>CAXUNV010000686.1:0-2325 GCA_964252355.1 uncultured Chthoniobacterales bacterium
AGCGAGGGCGAGAAGGAGGGCAGGGGTCGCCCAAGCCAGGGGACCAAGGGTGGGCGCGGTCCAGTTTGCGACGCTGAAAGCGGCGGCCCAGACCAGCAGCAGGGGTGGGGAGCCCAGGAAAGCGAGCCGGTCTCGGGTGCGCCGGGCGAGGACCGGGCAGCTGCCGGCGGGCCGCTGCGCCGGTGGCATGGCAGTCCTGGGAGCAGGGCGCGGGACGGCGACGGACATGGGCCGGAGGTTAGCGTCCGGCCCCGCAGAAATCAATAACTTTCTCTTTTCTTGTTAGGTATTTTATCCGATCTGCCCGCCCCTCAGCGGCCCCAGCGGTTGACCACGGCGGCCGTCACCGCTTCGCGCACGACGTCGTGGCGCATGGCCCATTGGAATTGGTAGATCGGGTTGTCGTATTGCTCGTCAAACTCGCGCTTCATGGCGTCGGCCAGCTTCGTCGCGGTCACCGGGCCGCGGATTCGCGAAGCCACCTCCTCCGCAATCTCGAGGCAGTAGGTGATCAACATCTTCGCGGCGCGTTGCGAGATGTCGTCGAGTTCTTCCGTGCAGACCAAAAAGAAGTTCTCCCAAGTGACGCGGTTCACGCCCTTGAGCCACTGTTCCTTGCCTTCGAAGAATGCGCCGTTCTTCCGGTGACCTTCCAAAAACTCATCCAAACCCAACGGCTTGCCGTCCGCGCCGAACGCCCATTTGGCGGGTTCCACGGCCGCCGCCTGCACTCTTTCCTTCGAAGTGACCATTTTTTCGTTTTCTTCTATAAAAAGAAATGATGTATAGGATGTGTAACATCCTTGGTTGGAAAAAGTAAAGTGCGTAAATACAACAAAGTCTTTGGCGCGTTGCCGACCCCGGAACCCGACGACCAGCTTGGGTTTGGTGATGACCTCATCGAGGCTTTTTACAAGCTCACCCCTGACGAGCGCCGGATCGTGCTCGACATCGTGGACCGGCTCAAGCCGGGCGTCACCGCGTTCGATTTCCACGATTTTGATTTGCAATCCGCAGCAATGAAACTGCTGACGTACCATCGGCTGGTGCTGCACAACGAGGACAAGCTCAACTCGGTCCTGTATGCGCGTTGGTTGAGCTCCATCACGGTCGTGGAGAAGAAAATGATTCTCCACATCGACCCAGGCCTCCATCCCCACCTGGAACGCCTGCGCGAGCACCAGGAGGCCGACACCGAACGGGCCAGCGTGAAGTTGGCCAGCCAATACTCCATCCGGCTTTACGAATGGGCGTGGAAATGGCGCAACGTCGGCCTGAAACGCGTGTCGATCCCGCACATCCGCAAAGTGCTGGGCGTCGACGAGGTCCGGGACGCCCAAGGCAACGTGGTGAGCGAGAAGTGCCTAGTGCACTGGCCCAACTTGAAACAGCGGGCCATCGACCGCGCCTTGCACGAGATCAACGAGAAGACCGACCTTCACCTCAGGTTGGTGGCGGTTGGGCAAGCCAAGTACCGCCGGGTGCTTTCCCTGGCCTTCGAAATCCGCGAACGCAAACGGAAAGGGCGGGCCGGCGCCGTGGCGCCCGCTTGACCCTGCCGGAGTGGTGGATGGCGCTTTGCCGCGTTTGCGCATGACCTTGGGAGAGCGGCCGGTCGCCCGGTACCGGGAGTTGACGGCGGACGAGTTGATCGAGATCAGCCGTGTGCCGCTCAACTTCCCCTACAATTTCGCCGAGCCACCCCGGCCGACGCTCCGGTGGGGGCTGGTCGATTTCCTCGACCATGCCCGGTTCCCGTTCGCGCGGCAGGATCCCTGCGATAAATGGGGCGTGACCTGTCTGTCGTCGGACAACTTTTTGCGTTTTTTGTCCGGCGAAGGGTGGACCAGTCCCGGCGGCTTGAGCGCGGTGACCGTGGCCAAAGCCATCGCGTACGGTTTGGAGATCACCGAGGTGACCGCGTCGGCTTGGCCGGCTTGGCGCCCGGTGCCGCCCGACAGCGAAAACCTCTTGGCGGAGGTGAAAGCCTTGGGTGAAACCTGTCTGTCTGACCACCCGGAGATCTCGCCGTGGCGCCACTTCTTCGAGGCGGCAAAGCACCCGGTGATCCGGCAAGGGTTGAACAACGCGTTGACCAACCGCTGGGGTGTGCCGGGTTGCCCGCCCGCGGTGTAAGGCGGCGCGGGGTTCCGGGTTCCGGGTTGCGCGCGAGGTGGACCGGTGGGGTTCCTGCGGTCGTGGGATGCTGGCCGCCTCCTTCCTTCAACCCGGCCGGGCGTTGACCCCCAACCTGCCTGACCGGGCGGCTAGTGCCGGCAGACGCCTGCAGGTTGGTCTGAGCCGGGCTTGAACGACCCCGGGATG
>CAXUNV010000687.1:0-2320 GCA_964252355.1 uncultured Chthoniobacterales bacterium
TCTTGGGACGGGTCGTACGTTAAAGCCGTGAACTACCGCGAGGTCATCACCATCGAACCCGGCAAGCGGGGGGGTAAACCGTGCATCCGCGGCCTGCGGATCTCGGTCTACGACGTCCTCGGCTGGTTGGCCGCAGGCATGACCGACGCTCAAATCGTTGAGGAGTTTCCTGAGCTCACGCTCAACGACGTCCGTGCCGCCCTCGCTTACGCCGCAGACCGAGATCATCACCTCACCGGCTCGGCCGCGTGAAGCTTTTGTTTGACCAGAACCTCAGCCATCGGCTGCCGGCGCATTTTCAAGCGGAATTTCCCGAATCCACCCACGTCCGGCTGCTCGGCCTTGAACGCGCTTCCGACGAGCAGGTTTGGGATTTCGCCAAGGCGCACGGGTTTTGCGTCGTCAGTCAGGACAGCGATTTTGCCGAGCGCAGCCGTCTGCGTGGTTCACCGCCCAAAGTCGTCTGGTTGCGATGCGGCAACGCCACGCCTCAGCGGGTCGAAGCCATCCTCCGCCGGAACGCGGCGCTTATCGCTCAGCTGAGCAACGATTCGTCGTTGCACTACGTCGAAATCATCTGAACGCGGAATATGAGGTGCTGCGGCCAAGGATCGGTTCGGGCATAAAAGGACAACCTCCTTGCCCGTTTGCGGGCCCGTTGCCGTGAGGTAGTTCGCCTCTTCCAAAAACGTCTTCTATGTCGCCCTTGTTCATAGCTTCCCTGGTTGGATGGCCACCATCGCGGCGATCGACCGACTTTCGTCTTTGACCGAACACGCGAGGCGATCGAAGCGATCTCGGCCGCGACGGCCGGCGGGATGCGGGAGCCGCCCCCGCGACGAACCGCGAACCCCCGTTCTTCTGGAACGTGAAGAGACGGTTCCCCCGGCCGCCGCGGCTCCGCATCCTGCTTCCCGGAACGGAATGCTACCCTGTCAAGGTGCAACCGATGTTTTGGTCGAGCACGGCTGCCCATGGTGCAAACGAACCTTCTATGTCATCCAACATAGAGTTTAAATTTCGCAAAGATCCCGTTGCCGGGCTCATTCATCACTGGGCGCGTTCCGAACTTTCAGGCAAGCCGTTGGCACGGGTGACCCGGTGGGGCGAAAACCCGGCCCGCCTGGGGAGCTAGACTCGCCGAAGAACGCTTGCGGGGCGGTTTGAGCCGGCGGCCATGAAGGTGGAGTCGGTCGTGGCGTTTAGGCGGCCGGCACGCCTCGCCCGGCTTCATCCCACGCTGGGGGCCGCTCCGTGCCTCCGGACCACCTTCACGAACGAGGTGCCAAGGAACCCGCGCTTCCTCCCACTCGCCACCACCGTGCGCATCAGCCTCAAGATGACAAGGTGTTGCGGGCCTGCTCGGCCCATATCTACGTGATACCACGGTAGGCCCGCCGAGTTAAGACCTTCCTCCTACTCGTTGATGCTGCCCCGCAGCTCGTACGTTACCGTGTCGTCGCTCAAGAAACCCCTCGTAACATCGTAAAGTTCTGAAACCACCGTTCCGGTTCCTTGCTGAAGAACCCGCGGGTCGAAGGATGCGGAAAAATTGTGGCACGGACCGGTCTCTTCCGCAGATCCCATCAACACCCGGGCCGAATGGATGAAATCGGACCCTTCGCTCCAGGTGCCCCTGCGGCGGATCGTCGCGCCCTCACGGCTCGAAACCGATGACCTTCCTTCGCTCGCCTTCGAAGACGCCCATGGCGGCGTCCTCCTTGTCGAAGTACTCCTCCCAGAACCCGGGCCTCGTCCAGGGCTCGGGGCTGAGTTTGAATGAACCGTCATCATAGGAAACCAGGACCCAACCGGGCGGCATCTTGGGGCTCACCAGCTCGAATTGGCGCAGGTCGAAGATTCCCGGCGTGTTGGCTTCCTTCCCAAGGACCCGGACTTGGGTTTTTCCCTGCAGATAAAAAACATTTCGAGGACGTGGTAGGTTTGGCCGACCGTAAGAACGGCGCTCTGATCTGTTTCTTGGTCGGTCATCCCGTCCAGGAATCGAACGCACTTCACCTTCATGGCTTAGCCCCTCTCGAGTTGTAGACGGCTTTGTTAGTCCAGTCCGTAGAAGACCTCCTTTGTGGTGGGATTCATGTAGAAACGCACTCGGCACGGCCCGCGCGGGCTCCGGAAGGTGCCGGTGGCGAACTTGCCCCCGCGTCCGTTCCCTGCCGCACCCGCCAGGCCTCAAGGGCGTTCCGCCGTCCGGGTTTACCATCGAGCCCAGTCTCCGCTGACGGCCGGCGCGTCGGTCGAACGGGCCAAGACCCAAAAAGGTAGGCGGCGGGGCGGGGCGGGGCGGCTCGATCAGGGC
>CAXUNV010000688.1:0-2311 GCA_964252355.1 uncultured Chthoniobacterales bacterium
GGACGGTGAGGGAGGTGGCGCGGGTGGCGTGCCACGTTGAACGTTGGGCGTTGGGCGTTGGGCGTTGGGCGTTGGGCGTTGGGCGTTGCTGGCCTCTCGTCTCTGGTTTACGAAGAACCCAAGGGCGGCTGCCCCGTGCCGACGGTGGGGCCGGCGTTGCGCGCATGACAGAGGCCAGAGGCTAAGACGCGAGGAGCGGCCACCGCAAGCACGGTGGCCGCCCACGGCGCGGGTCGAGCCGTACCGCAGGACCAGTACCTGCGCGCAGGTCGGGGCGCTTTGAACCGAAAAATCGTTCTAACGGCTGCTTGGCAGAAGGAGAATCGAGCATTCGTTAGGGTATGAAAAGCACGTCCACCTGGCTCGCCCTGCGAAATCCGGTGTTTCGCCACCTCTGGATCGCGAACTTGGTCTCAGGAACGTGCGTGGCTGCGCACGATGCCGCGGCGACCTGGGCCATGAATTCGCTGTCGATGACGCCGTTGTCCCTCTCGCTGATGTCGACCGTGGCATCGCTCCCGTTTTTTCTCTTCACCATGCCGGCGGGCGCGCTGGCTGATCTCCTGAACCGTCGGCGCCTCTTGACCGGGATCACCTTCTGGCTCGCGGCGTCCGCCGGCCTGCTCGCCATCCTGGCTGCGCTTCGCTGTTTGAACCCTTACGTGCTGCTCGCTTGCGTCTTCCTCATCGGCGTCGGTTTCGCTTTCAATGCGCCGGTCTGGAGTTCCATTCAGCCTGACATCGTGAGCGATGAGGAGTTGCCTTCGGCCGCCACGCTCGGCGGCCTGCAACTCAACCTCTCCGGGATCGTCGGCCCGGCGATCGGCGGATTTTTGCTACCCTGGATTCACCCGGCCGGCGTGTTTGCGCTGAATGCATGCTGCTTCCTTTTGGTCATCAACGCGGTTCGCCGCGTGCCGAGGCGGGCAGAGGATAGCGGCGTTCCGCTGGAGAATTTTGTGGATTCATTTCTCGTCGCGGTCCGTTATGCGCGTTACACGCCCGGTGTGCGGGTCATCCTCCTGCGCAACATGATCTTCTCGGCCATCATCGCGGTCATTCCGGCGCTTTTGCCCGTGGTCAGTTTGAAAGAGTTGCACCTGCCAGCTACTTCGCTGGGCCTGGTCTTCACTTTCATGGGGGTCGGTTCGGTGGCTGGGGCCGTCGTGATCTTGCCCATGCTGCGGCAACGCTTCTGTTCCAACTCGATCACGATCATCGCCATGGTGCTGCTGGGAGCGGCTTTGGCGCTGATCGCGGTCGCGAAAATGCTGCCCATCTTTCTGCTGTCGGCCATGTTGACGGGAACCGCTTGGACGATCGCCGCGGCGGAACTCTGGGTCGCGGGCCAGCGGGCCATGCCGAGCTGGGCGCGCGGGCGCCTGAACGCGACCGTCATCACGGTGTCCCAAGGTGCGATCGCGTTGGGAGGCATTCTCTGGGGAGCCGCCGCCTCCACGATCGGCATTCAGACGACGGTTTTCGTCGCCGCGGCCGTCGCGTTCACGGGCGTGCTTGTCGTCCGGGCGTTCTCCATCGATTTCACCAGCGACATCCATTTCATCCCGGGACGCTGGGGCAACCCGAAGGTGCCGCTGACCCGCAGCCCCCGGCCGCAGGACGGACCAGTGGCTGTCCACATCGAAATTCAAATCGACCGTGAGGGCGGCGCGAAATTGATGCCCTTGGTGCGGGAAGCACGCCTTATCCAGCTCCGCAACGGGGCGTTTTCGTACCAGATGTTCGAGGACTTGACCCGACCCAACATCTACCGCTTCGAAATGATGTATCCCTCCTGGACCGAGTACAAGCTGGTCGATGGGCGCCTCACCAAAGAGGAAAGGGAAGTCATCGACGCGATCCGGGCCTTGCACGTCGGCCCGCAGCCGATCCAGTACCAATACTTCCTCAGCACACACCGCGAGGTGAAGGCGAGCCGCCACCCGGTGGCCCGACCGTCCAGCATGCCCGAGGCGCCGTTGGCGGTCGAGCGGGCGGCTAGGGCGTAGATCTTGAAGGAGGTACCACGTTTGGCGTTCAGCGTCTGGGCGCTCGCCGTTCCTGGTTGCTGGTTCTTTGTCTCTGGTCGCTGGTTCAGCAGCAGGAGGCGGCCCACGCGGGGCGGATCTCTCTTCCTCCGCCATGTGTCATGCGCGCAACGCCAAGGTTCCCCTAGCATCCTGCCTCGCCTTTTGCCGCTGGCGCTCGGCAGGCGATTCGGGCAGCCTCGGGGGGATCTCGGCACCACTCGCCGACGCGGCTCGTGGTTCGACAACCGTCCCGCCCCAGAACCTCAAGCCCGCCCCCCACC
>CAXUNV010000689.1:0-2309 GCA_964252355.1 uncultured Chthoniobacterales bacterium
GCCGGACCGCCCGCGGGGGCAGGCCCTTCTTGGCCGCGCTTTTCAGGCGCCAGTCCCTCATCAACCCGCACTTTGCCTCCCGAAGGTCGGCCGTGGGGCGGCGAGGCCTGAGCCGGAAGAGCTTGGGTTCCAAGACCCACGTGGCATCCTCCTGGCCCCGGTACCAGGGCCAGGAACCCTCGTCGCCGGAGGCCAAGTCTGCGGGTTCCTGAACCTTCCCGGTGAAACCCTGGACGTCGGTGATGTCCGCCATGCGCAGTGGCGATCAAAGCAGCGAAAGCGCCGGGCGTAAACCCGTCCCGATTCCGAAAAGCCATGGACGCGCACGCCGGGACCGTTTTCTATCGGCGGATCACCCCGTGCCGGCATCGGTCACGGCCTCCGCCGTGACTGCCCGGTTCGCGTCGTCGATGAACGCGCACAGCCGCGCGATCGTCGCGCGCAGGTCGAGCACGTCCAGGGACAGTTGGCCTTGTTCGGCGAGCCAGCGGGCGACCTTAATTTTGTCGGCGTGAGGGCGCCCGTTGGGGTCCTTGCCGATGCATCGCGTGTATTGATTCTTGGCCGGCGCGTGCCGTTTGCCGGGGGCGACCACCTGCAGCGCCCCCAGCATCGCCTGCGGCGGGACGTAATTCTCGATTTCGCGGCCCGCCGTGACCCACGGGAATCCCCGATGCGGACCCCACTCGCTCACGATGCGCCGCTTGGTGGGGTTGATGTCCGCTTTGGCGTTCCGTTTGTCGCTGTCCATGACCACGCACGAGTGGCGGTTCAGCCGGCGCAGCGAGATGAAGTCGCCGACCTCCGAATCGTCTGGGGAAAGGTGGTTGAGCAGGCGCCCGCCGTAGAACATGACCGCGTAGTCGACGCCCTCCCGAAGGTCCGGGCGGAGCAGCCGGATCCACCCCTGGAGGTAGATCCGGTCGGACGGACCTTCGACCCAGACGACGCAGTTGGCCTGGAGGAGGTCGGCCGCCTGGTAGCCGAGGTCGTAGCAGACCGAGAACCGCTCGTGGTCGGCGACCGCGGCCGCCACCTTGGAGCGGCCGTCCTCCAGCCGAATGTGGAACACCGACGTGCCCTCCTGGTTGAGGATGTGCGCCGAGTGGGTCGAGATGAAGTACTGGTTATCAGTTTCCTCCTTGAGGAACCGCACTAGCTTGCGCTGCAGCAGCGGGTGCAGGTGCACCTCGGGTTCCTCGATGCAGAGCACGCGCCGGCGGAACACGGTCGCCACGGCGGCCAGGATCACAACTTCGTGGATGCCGGTGCCCAAGGCGCTCAACGGCAGCGAGCGGCGGTCCATGTGCACCACCACCGTGTCGCGGTCGAAGGGCACCTCCAGGCGCGCGTCCGGCCGGTCAGTGACCGACTGGAGAAATCCCTCGATACGCTGGAAATCCGCCTTGAGGTCCTGCCGGTCGTAAGGTGGGTTCTGCAGGCGCGCGAGCCGGTGGACGAGGTCCTCGCCGCCGAGCTTCGCGGCGTCGTACTCCGCCGCGCCAAGTTGGCGTACGGCGGGTATGGTCAGGCATTCCGCCAGTTCCAAGCCGTCGGCCCACAGCGGGGTAATCAGGCGCAGGGCGTTTTCGCGATCGGCCCCTTCGCCGGCCGTCAACGCCTGTCCGGAAAGCGCCATGGCGGCGGCTGCGAGCCGGCGGCCCGTCCCGCAAGCCGCGGTGACGGCCTCGACCATGCGGCCGGTAGGAACGAGGCGGTCGCCCCCCGCCGGAAGTTCCAGTTCGAGCCAATAGCCCGGACCGCACGGTTCCAATTGCTTCAGCAGGTCCTCGAGCCGTGGAGCACCCGACTGCCTGGCCTGCTCCCAGTGCTCGCGCGTCCGGTCCTGGACCCGCAGGGCGACGGAAAACCGGGGCGGACCGTCCTGCGCCGAAACGTGCCGTTCGAGGCCTTCGAACTTCGGGAAGACTCCCGCCGCGCGCGAAAGGAACCGGTAACGGTCTTGAAGAAACCGAATCGCGTTGGACTTGCCGGAATTGTTTTGGCCGATGAGGAGGTTGATCTGGCCGCAGCGGCCGAACCGTTGCTCGGCTTCCCCGAAACTGCGGTAACCGGCGATACCGAAACCCAACACGGGAGCGTATCCGTCATCCACCACTTTCCCCATTCTTGGGCCAACGTGGGACCTCACCCTAAGCCGCGCAAGGTCACGCGCGAGGTTTGGCGGCCCGACCGGCCGTAGGTTTGGATACACCGTCCTTGGGGATTGCCTGCGGTATGCGCCCAGCGGCGAGGAGCCGCTAGACGGTGGCCGGGTGCACCCCGAAGAGGCGCGCCGCGTCGGCCGC
>CAXUNV010000690.1:0-2309 GCA_964252355.1 uncultured Chthoniobacterales bacterium
CCGGGGGGGCGCCCCGCCGGGGGCGCGGGGGGGCGGGGGTGGGGGGCGCACCCTCCCCCGTGGGGGCCCCGGTGGGCTTGCCACCGGCCGCGCCGCTGTTCCCGGCGAAAGCGCTCGCGCGACGCTTGCCGTTGACGCCAGAGACCCGCACCGGGTCGCTTGGGTATGACGAACAAAGCTTGGTTTGGTACCTGCGCGCCGTCGTTCGCCCGTTTCACGTCCGGCTACGACCGGAAGAGGTGGAACGGTTCCTGGCGGCGCCCGGACCTGCCATTTGCGTGGTTGCCCAAGAGGAACTCCGCCGCGTCCGCCTCGATCCCGCTTACCGGCTGGTCTCTTACCGCGGCGTAAACTTTGCCCGTTGGAAAGTGAGTGACGCGCGCGTGGGAACTTGGCGAACCCGGTTGCCCCGGCCGCAGCCGGTCTCGTTAATCGCGGTCTTGAAACCGGAGGAGAGGTGACGGAAAGGGCGGCTCGACCGTCATTTGAGGCCGGCGGCGTCTCGCCAGACTCGCCTTGCCCCGACCGGTCCTTGCGCCGGCGCGGCCGGAGGGCAAGGTTGCGGCTCGCATGAAACTGTCCTCCGCCCTCCTGTGCACCCTTCTGGCCATGCCGCTGTTGGCCCGTGCAGATTACATCGTAAAACAGAACGTCGACAACGGTGGCCAAAGCCAGAGCATCACGCTCAAAATCAAAGACACGAAGTGTCGCGTGGACGCCACGGAGCAAACGACGGCGTTGATGGATTCGAAGACGGGCGAGACGACGGTCCTTATCCACCCGCAAAAGTCGTTCATGAAGATCAGCAAGGAGCAGTTGGTCGCGCAAGCCAAGGCGATGAAGGACATGCTGGGCAACCAATCGGACAACCCAGCCGGGGCCGAGCTGAAGCCGACGGGTAAGAAGGAGAAGATCAACGGTTACGACACCGAGGAGTACACCTACGACCTTAACGGCACGCACAACACGGTGGCGGTGGCCAAGGATTTTCCGAACTACAAGGGCTTGGTGACCGCGCTCTACAACGTGCAGTCCGGGCCCGGGATGGAGGCCTTCCGCACGATGGCGTTGCCGCCGGACAAATTCCCGGGGATGCCCATCCGTTCGACGGTGGAGGTGATGAACCAGAAGGTGACCACCACCTTGGAGTCGGCCCAACAGACCACCCTGGCGGATGCAGACTTCAACGTGCCTAGCGATTATCAAGAGTTGAAGATGAACGCTCCCGCCGCGGGCGGTCCGGCGGCGACCCCGTCGAAGTGAGGCGGCTTGTCCTGGCCTCGTCCTCGCCACGGCGTCAGACCTTGCTGCGCGACGCGGGTTATGCCCCAGCGGTGTTTTGCGGGAAAACCCAAGAAAGCAGTGACCCGCAGCTCTCCCCCATCGAACTGACCTTGCTGAACGCATGGCGCAAAGCGCGCGCGGTCGCGCCATGCTTCCCAGACGCGACGGTCCTCGCGGCAGACACCGTGGTTGCGCTCGGTGCGCAGGTCTTTGGCAAACCGGAGAGCATGGCTGGGGCAGCGGATATGCTGCGGGCCCTGGTGGGCCGCACGCACACCGTCGTAACCGGGGTCTGTCTGCTCTGCCCGGCTGAGCGATCGCCGCTGCTGGACGCGTCATTGACGGAAGTGACCCTGAAAACCCTCACGGACGCCGAAATCCGCGCCTACCACGACCGCATCGGTCCGTTGGACAAGGCCGGCGCGTACTCCGCGCAAGATCATCCCGAACAGGTGATCGCCGCCGTCAGGGGTTCGTTCACCAACGTCGTGGGCCTGCCGATGGAGCGGGTGCGCCTGCTGCTGGCCCGTTGCGGCATCGAACCGGTTCCGACGTAGGCAGAAGGTAGCCGCGGGATCAACCGCGAGGGGCGCCGTTGGCCTTGCGCCCGAGGTCAACGCGACCCTTAATCGGAGCATGTGGAAAGCGTTGGGTGGTTACGCGGATGTGGGGCTTCTGCTGGGCAGGATAGGTTTGGGGATCGCGTACGTCTTGCACGGCTGGCCGAAGCTGGCCAGCGGTGCCGCGGGTTGGGATAAGTTGGGGCACGCCATGGGTGTGCTCGGCGTGCATTTTGCACCGCAAGTGTGGGGACTCCTGGCCAGCCTTTCCGAGTTCCTGGGCGGCGCTTTGCTGGTGCTCGGGCTCGCCTTTCGGCCGGCGTGCCTTTTCTTGGCCATCACGATGACCGTGGCTTTTTTGGCGGTGCGCGCCGCCGGCCAGCCTTTTTTGGAGTTTTCCCGGCCGTTAGAAATGCTCTTTGTGTTTATGTTGTTGCTGTTTGTCGGACCGGGCAAATACAGCGT
>CAXUNV010000691.1:0-2306 GCA_964252355.1 uncultured Chthoniobacterales bacterium
GGGCGCCGCCAAGCTCGAATAAAGGAGGTGCGCGCCGCTAGGGTCGGGTCGTCGGCTCAAACCATCCCGCGATCGTCCTTGACGAGAGGCAGCGTGGCCCGGCGGGCCGGGTTTTCGCCCCACCGGGTCGCCCGCGAGTTCCAGCCCGTCCCGCTTCACCTCCCGGTCCGCCCGGCGCCCAGCCGCCTCTCCAAAAACGCCTGCTCTGACTTAGTGCCGGCGAGTTCCAGCGCGCGTCCGAAGGATTCGGCGGCGGCGGCGGTTCGGCCGAGTCGCGCCTCGAACTCCCCGAGCGTCGCGTAATACAGGTGGTAAGACTGGAGCTTTTCCTGGTCGTGGATTGCGTGGATGGCCGCCATCCCCGCGGCGGGGCCATGCACGTTGGCCACGGCGATGGCCCGGTTCAGTCCGACCACGGGTGAATCGTCGAGCTGCACGAGCCGGTCGTAGAGCGCGAGGATCTGCGGCCAGTCGGTTGAAGGGTAGTCCGGCGCCGCGCAATGGCATGCCGCGATGCCGGCCTGCAGGTGGTATTCGCTCACCGCATCGCCGGCGGCCGACTGGTTTAAGTGTCGCATCCCCCAGGCGATCATCTCCCGGTTCCACTTCGCGCGATCCTGTTCCTCGAGCCGCAGCAGACGGCCGTCCGCATCCACGCGGGCTTCCAGTCGCGCGGCATTGAGGAGGGTCAGCGCAAGCAGGGCGTGCACGGACGGCCGGTTGCCCGTCGGGTGCTCAATAAGCAACCTCAATAAGCGCACCGCTTCCAAGCACAACTCTTCGCGCACCAACCGATCGCCGCCAGACGCCTTGTAGCCCTCGTTGAAGAGCAGGTAGAGCGTCTGCAACACCGCTTCGAGCCGTGCCGAGAGTTCCGCGCCGCTGGGGATCTCGAACGGGATGCCGTCGTCGCGCAGCCGTGCCTTGGCCCGCGTCAACCGCTTGGCGATCGAGGCCTCGGTGGTTAGGAACGCCTTGGCAATCTCGGGCGTGCTGAAACCGCACAACGTCTTGAGCGCGAGCGCCACCTGGGCTTCTTGCGCGAGGTGCGGGTGGCAGCAGACGAAGAGCAGCCGCAGCCGGTCGTCGCGGATCGCGTCTTCGTCGTCGAAGCCTGCTTCGCCCGTCGCCGAACGGCCCATGGTGCCCTCCATCGATGCCGCGATCGCCGCCTCCTTTCCGCGGAACGACTTTTCCCGGCGGATGACGTCCAACGCCAGGTTTTTCGCCGTCTGCGTCAGCCACGCCCCCGGACGCTCCGGCACCCCGTAGAATGGCCAGACCCGCAGCGCCCGGACCAACGCCTCCTGCACCACATCTTCCGCGAGGTTGAGGTGCTCGACGCCGAACAGGCGCGTCAACGTCGCCACCAGCCGGCCCGCCTCTTCACGGAAAAGCCGCTCGGTGAGTCGCGACACCGCTTCGGTCGCTGGCGCGGGTTCTGGTTCTGACGACCGGTTCACGAGGTCACCCACGGAGCTCCACGAGTTGCATGCCGGCGCGCTCCATCGGCACGCACTGGCCGCACACCGGCCTCACCTCCACCGCGGCGCCGTAATCGAGCAACGGCCACTCTTCCGCGACGCCCATCGCCTCGTCTAAATCCGCCGCCTCCAGCAGCACGTAGCCGCCCACCGCTTCCTTGGCCTCCGCGTATGGCCCGTCCGCGACCGCGCGACCTTTCGGGCCCGAGATCGTTTTGCCCTCGGCACCGAGCGGTCGTCCCGACTTTAGGTGGCCCCGCTCCGACCAGCGGCGCAACCAATCGTTGAGCCGTCCCATGGCCTCCTGCATCTCGTCCGTCGAGAGACGGTTCTCGAGTTGGGTGTTGCGAAAGAGCAGCATGAATTCGGATCGGGAAGCGGTCGTGGTATCCATAACGGTCTTCGGCGGGACGCGGAGGGTGGCCGTCGGCCGGAGGAGTCATCTCCGGCCCACCAGCGTTTGGCTTTGCCCCGCCGCGGGAGGCCAACCATGCCTGAAGGGGCTCCACAAACCCAGCGTGAAATCGGAGATCTTTCGGCGGGCGTGCCGTGCCCTCGAGAGGTCAGCCGCCAGCCAAAGCCCCAACAATCAGGAACGGCTCGAGGCCGCCGACGACGGCGGCGGGCAACGGCGTTTCCAGGGATGCGTGTGAAAGGTCCTGCTGGCAAACGAAATACCTCACGAACGCGCGACGCCGCAGGGTGGCGCGGTCGCGGATCGTGCCGCGCAGGGCGGGATGACTCCTCTCCAAGGCGTCGAGCACGTCGCCGAGGGTCGCCGGGTTCTCCACTGCCACCTGCACCTCGTCACCGACCCGCGCG
>CAXUNV010000692.1:0-2297 GCA_964252355.1 uncultured Chthoniobacterales bacterium
GGCAGGCGGTGCTGGGCCGCGACACCCGGGCCTCCGGCGAATGGTTGGAACAGGCCCTCGCCGCCGGCTTGGCCGCCGCGGGCGTCGACGTGCTCACGGCCGGCGTGATCCCGACCCCAGCCGTTTCCTACCTTACTCGCGAGGAGGGCGCCGCCTTTGGCGTGATGATCTCCGCCTCGCACAACCCTTTTGCAGACAACGGCATCAAGTTCTTCTCGGGCACGGGCCTCAAACTGACGGATGCTGAGGAGGTGGCGGGCGAAGCCGTTTTTCGCGAGGGCACAGCTGGGCGCGAGGCCCCGACCGGCCGCGACGTCGGCCGGATCCGCCCCTTGGCTGACGCGACGTCGCGGTACGCGCGCTTCGCGGCGGCGACCATTCCCGAAGCGCTCAGGACCGCGCTGGCCGGCAGGACCGTCTACGTCGACTGCGCCCACGGGGCCGCCTTCCGTTCCACCCCGGAAGCGTTGCGCCTGCTCGGCGTCGACGTGCGCGTGCTTCACGACGCGCCCGACGGTTGCAACATCAACGACGGCTGCGGCAGCCTCCACCCGGAAAAGCTTGGGGTGGCCGTGCGGGAGAGCACCGGCCCGGGCGCGCTCGGCTTCGCCCACGACGGCGACGCCGACCGCGTCACGTTCTGCGACGAGGACGGCGCGCCGGTGGACGGAGATGAAATCCTCACCATCGCGGCGCTCGACGCACTCGGGCGCGGCACGTTGCGGCACGGCACTTTGGCCGTGACCGTGATGAGCAACTACGCATTGGAAGCGGCCCTCGCCGGGGCGGGCGGCACCGTCGTGCGGACGGGCGTCGGCGACCGCCAGGTGCTGGAGGCGATGGTTGCGCAGGACCTCAACCTCGGCGGCGAGCAGAGCGGACACTTCATCTTTCGCGACCTCTCACCCACAGGCGACGGCCTCCTCGCGGCGCTGCAGGTGCTCGAAATCGTGGCCCGCTCGGGCAAACCGTTGCGCGAGTTGCGGACCGCCCTCCGCAAGTATCCACAGGTGCAGCGGAATGTCATCGTCCGGCGGAAGGTGCCCTTCGACGATTTGCCCGCGGTGCGCACCGCCGTTGCCCAAGCCGAAGAGGCACTGGCAGGCCGCGGTCGGGTCCTGCTCCGCTACTCCGGCACCGAGCCGAAGGCGCGCGTGCTCTTGGAGGGTCCTAACGAGGCGGTGCTCACCCGTTTGGCCGACCGTCTGGAAGCGGCGTTGCGGGCCGCGCTTGGCGCATGAACCTCTTGGTCACCGGGACGGATACCGGCGTCGGGAAAACCCGCACGGTCGCGGGGTTGGTGCGGGCCGCCCGGGCGGCCGGCACCGACGCCATCGCCATGAAACCGTTCTGCACGGGTGGGCGGGACGACGTGCGCCGCCTGCAAGCCGCCCAGGACGCGTGCGAACCTGATCACCTGATCAACCCGGTCTGGATGCAGACGCCAGTAGCACCCTTTGCGGCGGCCGCGGTGGAAAACCGTCACGTGGACGTGACCCACGTCCGCGAGGTGTATGCGGGGCTGGCCGCGCGTCACGCCGTCGTCGTGGTGGAGGGCGCCGGGGGGTTGCTCGTGCCCATCCAGCAGGCTTACGACTTCGCCGATCTGGCTGCCGACCTCGGTTTGGCGGTCGTGGTGGTCGCGGCCAACCGGCTCGGGGCAATCAACCACCTCCGGCTTACCCTGGAAGCGCTCTCCCGCCGGCGCCTGCGTTGCCAAGGGGTGGTCTTGAACGACGCCGAGGTCGGGGAGGACGTCGCCACCGCGACGAACCCGGGCATTTTGGCCGCCCTGCTCCCCGCGGGTCCGCCGTTGCTGCGGGTGTCCCACGGCCAAGAGGACTTTACGGCGCTCCTTCCCCTGCTCTCGGCAGGTCTTTGAGAGGTGCCCTGCCCTACGCCGCGGCCGTGCGGACCAGCACCTGCCGGGTGTTCGGCAGAATGAATTTTTTCGCGGTGACCCGAACGTCGCGGACGGCAAAGCGTGCACGGACGAGACGGGCGAGGCGTAGCGCAAACGTTTCGAGGAGTCGGCATTCGTGAGTCTCGGCGAACCGGCGCACGACCGCGGCGACCTCGCCGTAATCCACCGTCCTCGCGACGTCATCGTCCAGCATCTCAAAGGGGAGATTGGTTCGGAAGCAGAGGTCAATAGAGAGTCGTTGCGGTTGGCGACGCTCCTCCGCAGGCACCCCGATGCGGGTGGTGACTTCCAGACCTTATATCCCGCCCTCCTCCCCGGTGGCCCCCGGCGCTCCACCGGCCGGGGGGTGCCCAAGGCGCTGCACCGCCCCCCG
>CAXUNV010000693.1:0-2290 GCA_964252355.1 uncultured Chthoniobacterales bacterium
ATGTAGGAGTAGAGCGACAACTCCGAGGAAAAGAGCAGCAGCGTCAGAAGGCCGCCCACCGTCGCGACGGGCAGCGACGAGAGCACGGTGATGGGGTGCAACCAACTTTCGTACAACACCCCCAAGATCACGTACATGATGCCCACGGCCACGATCAGGAGCCCTCCAAGCTGTGCGAAGGTGTCGCTGAACGTCTGCGCTTCCCCTTGCAACTGGCCACGCACCTCGGCGGGCAACGTCTCCCGCGCCGTCCGCAGGATGAAGTCCGTCGCGGCACCCGTCGACGTGCCGGGCTTAAGATTGAAGAACAACGTCACCGACGGGAACTGGTTGAGGTGGTTGACCGAGAGCGGCCCGACGAAGGCGTCGGGGGTTGTCCCCGGCGGGGGCCGCCCGGCGGGGGGGGGCCCCCACCACCGTCTCATTCGGGACCGGTGCCTGGGTAGAGCCGCCCCGATAGTAAAGCTGGTTTAGGTCTGCGGGGTCGTCGCGTTCCCGGTCTTCCGCCTCGACGATCACTTGGTACTGGTCGACCGGCGTTTTAATCAAGTAGGTGTAGTTCTGCGAGTAGGCGTTTTTGAGCAGACGTTCAATGTCGACGTTGGTGAGGCCGTAGGACTGCGCCTGCAGGAAGTTGACGTCGATGCCGAGCGTGGGCGTGTTGGCGAAGTAGTCCGACGTCACGCTCGCAAAACCGGGGAACTCGCGGCACTTGCCAAGCATCGTTTGGGCCGCGCCGTAAACTTGCGCGCCGTTCACCCCGGAAATGGCAAAGGCGTATTGACCTTGGTTGTTCTTGGTCGCGCCCGTGCTGATCTGCAGGACCGGGTCTGGCCGGAGCAACGGCAGGATGCCCGGGATGGCGCTCAGGTCGCGGGAGAGCTGCCCGGCCACGGCCGCAATCGGCGGGCGTTTGCTCGGGTCCTTCAAGAAGGCCAACACCAACATCTGGTTCGATGGCAGGCCTTTGGAGAAGCCGCACAGGGTGAAGGTTTCGTCCACGGCGTCGTTCCGGCGCAGGGTGGCGTCGACTTGATCTTGGATGGTTCGGATCCGCTGCGGTGAAATGCCCTCTGGCGCGATCACCACGCCGCGCACAAACGAACTGTCGCCCGGCGGGATGAACGTCTTTGGCAGAAGCCCGAAAAGCCAGACCGTCACGCCGAGGGAGGCCGCCCAGCAGAGGGCGGAGATCCAGCGGTGGTGCAGAAAGAAGTAGAGCGTACGGCCGTACGCGTGGGCGATGCGCTGAAACACGCTCGCCACGTGGCGCTCCATCCAGGTCCGTTGCGCCTCGCCGCGTTCACCCAAGAGTCGCGAACACATCATCGGCGTGAGGGTGATCGAGACCAGCCCGGAAGCGAAGATCGCCACGATGATCGTGGCGGAGAACTCACGGAAGATCCGGCCGATGATCCCGGTCACCAAAATCAACGGCAGGAACACCACGGCCAGCGACACCGTCATCGCGATGATGGTGAAGGTGATCTGCCGCGCGCTGTTGACGGCGGCCTCCATCGGTTTTTCGCCCGCCTCGATCAGGCGCACGGTGTTCTCCAGAAAGACGATCGCGTCGTCCACCAAGAAACCGATCGCGAGCGTCAACGCCATCAACGTCAGGTTATTGAGGCTAAATTGGAGCGCCCCCATCACAACGAACGTGATCAACATCGACAAAGGGAGCGCCACCACCGGGATGAGGGTGTCGGTCGCTCGCCCCAGGAAGACGAAGATGACAATCACCACCAAGGCAAAGGCGATGAGCAAGGTGTGCTCCACTTCTTCGGTGTTGGCGACGATCGTACGCGAGCGGTCGTACAACGGAATCAGTTTCACCGACCCCGGCAACTGCCGCTCGAACGCGGGCAAGAGCGCTTTGACCTTTGCCGCCACCTCCACCGCGTTGGCCCCGGCCTGACGGCTCACCGCCAGCACCACCTCGGTCGACGCCGCCCCGTAGCTGCGGGCCCAGAAGTTGCGGCTGATCCGCTCGTCGTCCACCGACTGCACGACCCGGGCCACGTCCTTGAGGTAAACGGGCTGGCCATTCGGCCGGGCGATGATGACGTTATCGTACTGCTGCGGGGTGGTGAGCTGGCCGTTGGGACGAAGCAGGAAGGTCTGGTACTTGCCGTCGAACTGCCCCGCGCCTTGGTAAGCCGTACTCTGCCCAACGGCGTTCGTCACATCCGTCATCGTCAACCCCAGTGAGGAAACCTTGTTGACGTCCACCTTGATGCGCACGGCGCTCTTCGCCCCGTAGACGTTGACTTGGCTGACCCCGTTGATG
>CAXUNV010000694.1:0-2287 GCA_964252355.1 uncultured Chthoniobacterales bacterium
CCCCCCAGCGCCTCCGCGTCGCGTTCCTTCGGGCCGTGCGGCAGCGTCCAGACTTCCTGCACCCCTGGCGTCACGTCACCCACGCGGCGGGCCACCACCCGATGGCGGGCTCCGTCCGCCGGTTGGCCTCGCGCCTGCTTTACGACCACTTGGCTCGCGCTTACCCGCTGCCGGAGTGGACCACGATGAACTATGGTTACGCCGTGCTTCCTGGCGAACCCGGAAGGCTCGCGGTTGAACCGCACTTCGCCGAGCGGTTTTCGCTGCAGCTTTACGCGCGCTTGGCTCTCGCGGGCGGTCCGGAGGGGGCCTTGGCCGGCTTGGACGTGCTTGAGGTGGGAAGCGGCCGGGGTGGCGGCGCGGCCTACTTGGCGCGACGGTTTGTCCCGCGCCGCCTAGTCGCCCTGGACTTCTCCCCAGAGGCGACCGCGCTCGCGCGCCGGTTGCACGGCGGCCCGGATCGGCTCGAATTCGTCCAGGGCGACGCCGAGGACCTCCCCTTCGGCCCGGCAACCTTCGATGTCGTGCTTAACGTGGAGAGCGCCCACTGTTACGCCTCCTTGCCCAGGTTCCTCGACGGCGTCCACCGCGTGCTCAAAACGGGGGGGACGCTGCGGTTCGCCGATTTTGTGTCCCGACCCGACGGCGCTTTCGATCGCTTGCTTGCCACCCTGGCACGCGGCCCCTTGCGCTTGGTGCGAACCGACGACGTCACCGCCAACGTCGTGGCTGCGCTCGACGGGGACGAGGCACGCAAGCGGGCCCTGCTTAACCGTTGGGTCAAAGGACCGTTCAAGAGTTTCGCCCGAGGCGCTTACGCCATGGCAGGCAGTTCGATGCGTCGCGAACTGGCGGGAGGCGGGATCGCTTACTTGGTGGCGGTGCTGCGCAAAGATCGCTGACCCGGTGGTCAGGGACCTTTTGCTTGGTCTTGGCGACCGCCCGACCGCAGCCGGATGCGCAATGAGGCATAGCCCGGGTAAGTCTTGCCGCGGTTGTAACGGCGCCGCACGATCTCAATCTCACCGTCCAGCGCGACCAAGGCCGCCAGCACTTGGCGGGCCTCGGCGAGCGCGAGCCCGGCTCCCAGGCAGGTGTGCGGGCCGGCACCAAACATCAAGCGGCGGTAGCGCGGATCGGGGTTTCGCGCCAGATCAAAACGCAGCGGGTCGGCAAACTGTGCCTCTTGGCGCATGAGGTTGTGGAAGACGACCAGCGCCCGCTCGCCGCGACGGAAGCGGTGGCCCTCGATCTCGCAATCCTTGGTCACCGCCCGTAAGATCACGTTTGAAGGGGTCACCAAACGGAAGCCTTCGTCCACGGCCCGCTCCAACCACTCGGGCCGGGACCGGAGCACGGGCAGGTGGCCGCCGTCGAGCAGCAGGGCCAACACCCGGGGCATGCCGTAAGTGATGAGTTCGGTGGCTCCGACCATCACGATGATGATGACTCCCCGGACCTCCGCAAAGCTGAAGCCGAGCGAGCGCATCTGCCGCGTGAGGGATCCTGCGCGCCCCCCGTCGTGATCATAGCCGGCGCGGACGTACGCCGACAACTGGTCGACCACGTCCCGAGCCTTCCGCAGCTCGCGACCGGCCAACTGCCGCTTACCCAAGCCCGCGAAGGCGGTAAACGCGGTGGCCAAGGCGAACATTTCCGCATAGATCTCGCGTTCCCGGCTGCGATCCACCTCGACGCCGATCATCGCGCAGGCCATCGCGCTGGCGAAATCCCGCATGAACGCGACGAAATCGACGGTCTTGCCGCCGCGCAGCCCTTGCTGGAACTCGGCAACGATCCGTTCGGTGGCCGAGGCGAGCAGCGCGTCGACGTATTTCGTGGAGAAAACCTCGGTTAATTGACGCTTAAGCCGGTGGTGCTCCGGGCCATCCATGTTGAGCAGGGCAAATGGCCCAAGCACCTGTGTGATGAGGACGCCCAGACTGCCCGGAGAGTGCGAATCGAAATGTTCCATGTCGGTGAGCACCCGCCGGCCCATCGCCGCGTCGCTGATGACGTGACCCCCGCGGGTAACGCGGACGATCGGGCCGAGACGTCCGGCCGTCTCCAAAATCGCGAAGGCGAGCGGCCGGTTCAGCGCATAGACCAACCATTCGTGCAGCCGGGCTTTGTTCATGCCATTCCTTTTCGCAGGCGTGTCGGGAGGTTTTTCCAAACGGATCAGTCGGATCAGTCCTCGCCACCTGCCCCGGGCAGCCCGAGCACTTCTACGGCCCGCAACGCCGCCGCCGTCCGGGTGTCCACGCCCAGCTTGTCGAACAGGTGC
>CAXUNV010000695.1:0-2287 GCA_964252355.1 uncultured Chthoniobacterales bacterium
GTCTGAGCCGGCCGGCCCGACCCCGCCGGCAGGATCCACCCCCGTTCGCGCCCGGCTTAAACCGCCCCGCAAACGGCGTCCCGCGATGCGGCTGCCTCCAGCGGGCCGGGTTTTCGCCCCACCGGCGTCGCCTGCGAGCTCCGGCTTCTGTCCCAACCAGAAACCAGGGACGAGAGACAAGAAACCCGCAACTGCAACCCGCCACTCCTCCCCGGTCACTACTCCGGCGCGCGCGGCGTCTCCGGCGTGACGTGCTTTTCCAAAAACGCCTCCATCGCCTCGTAGAAATCGAAGCGGTTCTCCTCGTTGTGGAAGCCGTGTCCCTCGTTCGGTTTGACCATGTACTGCACCGTGACCCCGCGCTTTTGCAGCGCCTCCACCATCTGGTTGGATTCGGCGATGTTGACCCGCGGATCCTTGGCGCCTTGGGCGATGAAGAGCGGCGCCTTGATCCGCTCGGCGTTCAGGGCAGGGGAATGCGCTTGTAACCACGCTTTGTCCTTTTGCGGGTGCCGGAGGATGGTGTGCATGATTTCGAGCTGGTGCTTCGAGTAGGGAGGGATGGTTTTCAGAAACGTGAAAAGGTTGGAGACACCGACGTAATCGATGCCGGCGGCGTAAAGGTCCGGATCTTTCACCAAACCTTCCAACGTGGCGTACCCGCCGTAGCTGCCGCCGTAGATGGCGACCCGCTTCGGGTCGGCGATCCCCTGCGCGGCAAGCCAGCGCACGCCGTCGGTCAAGTCGTCCTGCATCGCCCCGCCCCACTGCCCGAAACTGATCTCCCAAAAGTTACGCCCGTACCCGGTCGACCCGCGGAAGTTGATCTGCAGCACCGCGTAACCGCGACTCGCGAGGAATTGCACCTCGGGCGAAAACCCCCAGGAGTCCCGCGCCCATGGCCCGCCGTGCACGTTGAGCACGACGGGCAGGTTCTTCGGTTCCCGGCCAAGCGGCAGGCTGAGGTAGCCGTTGATGGTGAGGCCGTCCCGCGCCTTAAAAGAAACCGGCTTCATCTCCGCCATGCGCGCCTCGTCCAGCCACGGCGCCCGGTCCGCCAGCTTGGTCAGTTCGTCGGCACCGACGTCGTACAGGTAAAACGCCCCCAAGGAACGGTCGCTGAAAGTGCGCACCACGTACCGGTCTTCGTCGCGGTTGCTCGAAATGATCGCCACTTCGTACCCGGGCAGTTTGGTTTGCAGACGGCGATAGGTTTTCTCGGCTTCGGCGTCGAAGAAGTGCCGGTCCCCTTTCCACGTGGTGAACACGGCGGCCGTGAGCACCTTGCGTTTGCGCGAGTAGGCCAACCCGGACACGTCCACCTCCGGGTGCTCGAAGAGAACTTGCGTCTCCTTGGCGGCATCCAGATCAAATTCGACCACGGCGGCCTTGTCCCGGCCGAGGTTGGAGACGCCGTAGAGGTTTTTGTCGTCGAAGGTGAAGAACTCCGGGCTGAACGATTCCCGGAAATTCGTCGTCAACACGTTCTTCCAAGGCTCCCCCGACGTCTTCCGGTAGAGCAAACTCGTGTTTAGCCCATCCGTCGTGGTCGCCACCCGGAGGTTGCCGGCGTGATCCGTCAGCCATGACGAGATGTTGCCGGGGTTTTCCGCGGCCAGGGAGAGTTCGCCGGTTTCCACGTTCAAGCGATAAGCGTCGAAGATCTCCTTGTTGCGTTTGTTCAGGCCGACGATCACGTCGGTCGGGTGGTCCTCGAGATCGTCGATCACCTGCGCGCGCACGCCTTCAAACGGGGTCAGGTCCTTGGGTTCAGTCCCGTCGCGGTTGGCCGCGTACAGGTGAAAGTTCTCGTCGCCGCCGTTGTCTTTTAGAAACAGGATGCGGCCGTCCCCCTTCCAAAAGAAGGAGGTCACGTCACGGTCCGTCACGCTGGTGAGGCGTTTTTCTTCATCCCCGGTGCGGACGCGCACGAAGATGTTGAGACGGTTCTCGTACGGTTTGATGTAGGCGAGGGCATCGCCGCTGGGCGAGAGTTGAAAACCAGTGATGTCGGGATTGCGAAAAAAGTCGCGCAGGGGAATGGGCGCCGGTTCGCCGGCGCCCGCCTGCGCCATGGTTGCGGTGGAAAACAGGGCCAACATAAAGATGCGTTTCATGCCAGGGTGGTTGGTTGGGAGGACGGCTTTTGCGGTTGCCGCGCAGCCAAGTCTGGCGCGGCGGCCCGAACGGTCGCTTTGCGGAACGGTTAACCCAGGCAGAAAGGCCGCACAACGCCATGCTCACCATCCTCTACGATGAGCGCTGCGCCGAGTACGCGCAGCCGTAC
>CAXUNV010000696.1:0-2285 GCA_964252355.1 uncultured Chthoniobacterales bacterium
GTTCGTACATCACCCCGCCACCCCAGCTGTGAAAGGCGCTGGGTCGATCCTTGGATTGCAACAGGGTGGGCAGCTTGGCCTTAAACGCCTCGTTTTCAAGGTAGTCGAACTGGACTTTGACGCCGGGGTGGGCGCTTTCGTACTGCTGGGCGGCCTCTTGCCAGATCGCCCGGACTTGGGGGCTGCTCTGTAGATGGAGAATCCTGACAACCGTGTCGGCAGAGGCCGAAGACAAAAGCGGTCCGAACAGGGCGCAAAGAATCAGTGGTTTCAACTTCATGGGTAGCGGTGGGGATGATGGGGGAAGAACGTTGGTCAGCCTACGGCCGGCCTCAAGGAAAGAGTGAGCCGTTCCGGGGGGGTGAACCTTGAGGTTAATGAGGATCAAACCGGTCGTCAACGTGCTAGTGCACCGCAAGGACCTCTCCTCGGAAACCCGCTGAAACCGTCCGTTCACGGCGGTGCGGGTAGCGGGGAGGCACGAACGTTCGAAAGAGGAGCAGGCTAGGCGTTGCCTGCTCGCCCTAACACCGCAGCTCCTGCGTCCTACTTCTGACCCTTGTCTTCCGACTTCTTCTCCCTCGCCACGTCCATGCCGACGGCGCGCAGCGCCGTCTCGAAATAAGTGCACCGTTCATCGCCGTAATATTTGTGGGCGGTGTTCCGGTAGTAGTCCACCTGGGGCAGGTTACTCGCCTTAAGGCAAGCGGCGGCCCGGGCGTAGTAGTAGGCCGGGGTGTCGCCCGGGAACGGGATGGTGTCGGTGACGGCTTTCGCTTTGGCATCGTCGCCGGACAGCACCAGACAAAGGGCTTCCTTGAACCGCAAAACCTCCGAACGGGGATCGACCGTTTGCAATTCTCGGTAGCGGGCAAGCGCCTCCGGGTAGTCCCGGCGCGTCAGGGCGAGTTCGGCCAAGTTGAACTTGGCCGGATAGAATTTCGGGTTAAGCGCGAGCGCTCGGTTGTACTCCTCCGCCGCTTCGTCCAGGCGACCCTGACGTGTCCGGAGCACCCCGCGCAGGTTGGGGATTTCCGCGGCTTTGGGTTGCAGTTTCGCCGCGACGCCGATCTGGTTTTCCGCATCGGCGAAACGGCCGGCACCGATGGCAACGTTGGCGCGGGTGACGGCTTCGTTGAAATTCGCCGGGTCCGCCTGGGCGCCGGTCGCCAGCGCAGCCAAAAGCAGCGCCGCAACGAGTGCGCGCATCAGAGCTCCCGACCCACGGCTTCGGCCACCTTGCGAATCCGGGGCACCAAGTCGGCAAACTCCGCCGGACGCAACGACTGTTCGCCGTCGCTTTTGGCCTGTTCCGGCGCGTGGTGCACCTCGAGCATGAGGGCGTCGGCGCCGGCGGCAACCGCGGCCAGGGCCATGGCCGGCACAAACTCCCGGACGCCGACCCCGTGGGTCGGATCGACCACCACCGGCAGGTGCGTTTCGGCCTTCAGCACCGGCACGGCGTTCAAGTCGAGCGTGTTGCGCGTCATGGTTTCGAAGGTGCGAATGCCGCGTTCGCAGAGCAGCACGTTGAAATTGCCTTCGCTCAGGATGTACTCGGCGCTCATGAGCAGGTCTTTGATGCTCGCCGACATGCCGCGCTTGAGCATGACGGGGATGTCGAGGCGGCCCACCTCCCGCAGCAACGAAAAATTCTGCATGTTGCGCGCGCCGATCTGGAGGCAGTCGGCGTAGGCGGCGACCAGCTCCAGGTCTTTGGTGTCCATCACTTCGGTGATGATCGGCAAACCGGTGAGTTCCCGGGCTTCGTGCAGGAACTGCAATCCGACCTTGCCCAAGCCTTGGAAGCTGTACGGGGAGGTGCGCGGTTTGAAAGCCCCGCCCCGCAGGATCTTCGCCCCAGCCTGGGCGACGTACCGGGCGATCGACGTGATCTGGTCCTCGCTCTCCACCGAGCACGGTCCCGCCATCAGGACCAATTCGCGGGCACCGACCGCCACCGGCCCAACGTTGACGTGCGACGGCGTGCCGCGGAACTCGTACGCCACGAGTTTGTACGGCTTCAACACCGGGGTGACGGACTCGACGCCCGGAAAGGCCCCGAGCGGTTTCTCGCGAACCTTGTCCTCCGGACCGATCACGCCGATGACGACCCGGAGTTCGCCCCGGCTGACTTCGGCTTTGAGGCCCCATTGGTGGATGCGCGAGACGATGTGGTCGATCTGCACCTCGGTGGCGTCCGGGCGGGTAATGATGATCATGGCGAGGGAGTTGGGTGCGGGGCTGGAACGGGGCCGCGGGTTCCGCAGCGGCCGGACGGGCGG
>CAXUNV010000697.1:0-2277 GCA_964252355.1 uncultured Chthoniobacterales bacterium
CGCGACGGGCGTCCCGCCCGTTACCGGCCGCCCGTCGCGTGCGGCGATTGCCCGAGCGGGCGCGCCAAGTGCCCGTCTAACCGCGCCCATCTGATCTGGACAGCGGGCTCCGGGTCACCTTGGCGTCCGGGCGGGTCTGCACGATCAAAACGTCGCACGGCGCGTGCTTCACCACGTCGCTGGGCACTGACCCAAGGAATTGGCCTTCTGAAGCTCCTAAACCGCTGTTGCCAATCACGATCAAGGTCGACTCGTCGTCTGTGCCCACGGTGTCGAGCAAGGCTCGCGCGGGGGGAGCAGCGACGATCCGTTGGTCGATTTGGCGGGTGCGCTCAGCCGTAAGCACGGCGACGGACGCGCGGAGCGCTTCACGGGCGTCTTCTTCCCCGCGCAACTCCCGCCGCCGACCGCCGGCCGGCTCCCCGTTAGGGTGAGGGCTGTAAGCCGAGACGACGACCAGATGCGCGTCCGCGGCGCTGGCGACGTCCGCCGCGTTGGCCACCGCGTGCAGGGAAGCGGGCGAACCATCCGATCCAACCACGACCCGGTTGTAAACGGCAATCCCCCGCCGCGCGGCGAGCGGCATGATGTGTGATTCGTCCACCGAGGCCGGGTCCTCCACCCAAAGCATGGCGATCGACCCGAGCGCCAGCATGACGCCGGCCGCAATGATGGCGTTGGGGCCACGGTCCCCGAGCACATGGTGGAAAATCCAGCCGAAGGTGACCGTCTCGATAAGCATCGGGATGACGATCATCATGTTCAGGATGCCCATGTAAACGCCGGTGCGTTCTTTAGGCACCATGCTCACAGCCATGATGTACGGCACGCCGACCATGCTGGCCCAAGCGATGCCCAAGCCGATCATCGGGATGAAGACGCCGTACTTGCTGCGGACATGCGCCAAGCCCACCAGTGCCACCCCCGCGATGAGGAGGGCCCCCGCGTGCACCCGTTTCGCCCCGAACCTCGTCGCAAGACTGATGAGGAAAAGTGCCGCGATGGCCGTCACCAAATTGTAGGAGCCGTTCACCAACCCGGTCCAGCCCACCGCTTGTTCGTAGGCCGGATCTTTCGGACCGACCCCGAAGACGGTCCGGCCGATGCTCACCGTCACAAACTGCCAGTAGATGAACATCGCGTACCACTGGAAGAAGAAGACCAGCCCGATTTTGTGCATGCCGACAGGCATTTTGCGGATGGCATCGGCGATCTCGCCCACGGCGTGGCCGATCCCGCCCTTTTTGGCCCGCATCGCGGCAAGTTCTTCATTGGTCGGAGTGAGTTCCGACGTTGACAGCACAGAAATGAGGACCGAACCGATGGAGCAGATCGCGCCTAACCAGAACGCCCACAAGACCCAATAAGGAACGCCGCTGGCCGTGCCGCCTTTGATTAACTGCTGGAAGAAGTACAACGAGAAGTTCGCCAGCACGGCGCCGGCTCCCACGAAAAGGCTTTGGGTGAGGAAGCCGCGCGCGAGTTGTGATTTCGGCAGCCGGTCGGAGATGAACGCGCGGTACGGTTCCATGGCCGTGTTGTTGGACGCATCCAACAGCCAGAGCAGGAGAACGGCCATCCAGAGGGCGGAGACGAAGGGAAAGAGGGCCAAGCAGACCGAACAGCCGATCGCCCCGATGATGAAGAAGGGCTTGCGGCGTCCCCACCTCGTCCAAGTGCGGTCGCTCAACGAGCCGATCAACGGTTGGATGAACAGACCGGTGATCGGCCCAGCGAGGTTCAGGATCGGCAGCTTGTCGGGGCTGGCGCCGATTAGCGTGAACAGCGGGTTCACCGCGGTCTGCTGGAGGCCGAAACTGAATTGAATGCCGAAGAACCCCACATTCATCAGGATGATGGCCCAGCTGCTCATCGGCGATTTACGCTCGACGGTGCCGTCGTCAACCTTCGCGCCGGTACTGGCGGCCGCTACCATCTCGTGAGCCCTCCTTCCGGCGCGCCGTGCCGCGCCGCGGGTGAGGGTTCGGCGCCAAAGTTGGCACCATCATGAAGTCCGTGACGAGGTGGTGTCAGAGGGGGACGGGGGAACGGCATAAACTCCTTTTTGCCTGTATGTTAGGGGGTAAAACCTACCTTGCGCAAACCGCTGCCACGGTGTCAAGAGGCGATAGCACGCGTTAAGTTCGCGCCGTCCGTGACGCAGGACTCACCGCACGTCCGCCAGATCGAACAGGTGGCCGGCCCGGTTTGCACTGGGGAGGGTAGAAAGCCCGGCCACTCCGTCGACTCCGTAAGCAGGCGTCGGACCTTCATGCC
>CAXUNV010000698.1:0-2273 GCA_964252355.1 uncultured Chthoniobacterales bacterium
GCGGTTGCTGTTCGGGGGGCGTGTAGTTTGGTGTGGGGGGGGGGCTGGGGCGCGCGGCCCCCCCCCCCCCGCCCTCCTTTTCGCGGGGGCAAGGATTGCCAAATGGCGTGCCGCACGCAAAGCGCGCGCGACCGTTGACGTGCTCGTGTACGGTGGCACCCCGGCGGGCGTGGCGGCGGCGCTCGAAGCCGGTCGGCAGGGCCGCAGCGTCTTGGTGATCGAACCGACGCGCCACGTCGGGGGCATGATGACCTCCGGGCTTGGGCATTCCGACTTCCTGAGGGCCGACGCGGGCGTCATCGGCGGCATCGCCGAGGAGTTTTTCCTGCGGGTCGGCAAGCATTATGGCACCAGCACCGGTTTCGATTTCGAGCCGCACGTCGCCGAAGCCGTCCTGCGCGCCATGCTCGACGAGGCCCATGCATCCCTTGTCCTTGGTCACCGGCTTACCGCCGTGCGGTTTAAGGGCGGCAAGATCGCGGCGCTGCATACCGAAGACGGCTCCTCCTTCGCAGGCAGGGTTTTTGTGGACGCCAGCTATGAGGGTGACCTGCTCGCCCAGGCTGGCGTTTCGTTCCGCGTGGGTCGGGAGCCGGCGGCGCTCTACGGCGAGGCGCTGAACGGCGTTGGCGCGCTGCAGGGGGGGCCGCAGGTCGACGCTCGCAAGGACCCCCACGATCCGCAGAGCGGCTTGCTGGACGGCGTCAGCGTGGAACCGACGGAGCGCGTCGGGGCAGGGGACGATCGTTTGCCGGCCTTCAACTTCCGGCTCTGCGTCACCGACGATCCGGACAATCGCCTGCCGTTCGCACGCCCGGCCGGCTATGCGGAGCGCCGGTACGAACTCCTCGCGCGCGAGATCCGCGCCCGCCAGGCGCGCGGGGAGACCCTCACGCTGCGCACCTTCTTGAAGATTGACCCCCTGCCGAACCACAAGTACGACGTCAACAACGATGCCGCCCGTGAGAACGCCGGCCTGCTCTCCACCGACTGGGTTGGCGCCAACCGGGGTTATTTAGATTGGCCATGGGAACGCCGCCAAGCGTTTGCGGCGGACCTGCGGGAGTACACTGCGGGTCTGCTCTACTTTTTGGGACACGCCGAAGTCGTTCCGGCGCCGGTGCGCCAGGAGTGGCTACATTACGGACTTTGCAAAGACGAGTTTACCGATAACTCCGGTTGGCCGCCGCAGGTCTACGTCCGTGAGGGACGGCGTCTCTGGTCCGACGTGGTGCTCACGCAGCACCACGCCTTCGGTGAGATGCCGTCCAAGGACCCGGTGGCGCTGGCCGCCTACAACGTCGACTCCCATTGGGTGCGGCGTGTGCTCGACGGGAATGTGGCCCGGTTAGAAGGCGGCTTCTTCGTCCCCATCCGACGGCCGTTCGCGGTACCCTACGGCGCCATCGTGCCCCGCCGCGGCGAGGCGGCCAACTTGCTGGTCCCGGTCTGCTTATCGGCCACGCACGTCTGCTTTTCGGCCATCCGGATGGAGCCAACGGAGATGATGCTGGGCCAAGCGGCCGGCGCGGCTGCCGCCATCGCCGCCAAGCGGAACCGGCCGGTGCAGGAGGTGCCGTACGCGGAACTCTCCTCACGTCTCCGTCGCGACCGAGCCGTCCTCGCGTGGCAATCCGGCGGCGGGCGCTCCTGGTTGGCCAAGAAGGCGCACGCGGCCTTGCGATGCTTTCGGCCGTGGGCACCGCCCCTAAAATGACCCGCCGCTTGCAAGCGCGGGTTTTCTGGAAACAGTACGCCGGTGAGCATTTCCAGGGAAGAGGCGACGTTTGGGCACGCAAGAGGGCCAAAGTTCGCCGCGGTGGTGGCCGTCGGGCCGGGTGAGCGTGAAGCCGGCCGAGTGCTGGACCTGATTGATTCGTTGGAAGCTTTCGAATCGGGCAACTACCATTTGGTGCTGGTCGACGACGAGCCGGGTCCCGCGCGTTTCGGGAGCGTCATCCCGGCCAGCGTCCGAGCGCATTGCACGGAGATGAAGAACCCTCGCCGCGGTCGCGGGGAGGGTTGGGCCGCGGGCTGTGCGGTGGCCGTACTGGGTGGATTGCACGAACTGTTGCGCCGCCAGGTTCCCTTCGAATTTGCCGTCAAACTCGACACTGACTCCTTGGTGATCCGTCCGTTCTCCCACAAAGTGGTGGAAGCCTTCTCGGCCTCGCCTGACGCGGGGATGCTCGGTTCGTTGCGAAACGCCAATGACGGGGAAACGGCCACCGAAAAGGTGAAGCCGCTCGGCCGCGCCTTGGACAAGTTGGCTA
>CAXUNV010000699.1:0-2265 GCA_964252355.1 uncultured Chthoniobacterales bacterium
GGTTAGTTGATGCAGTGGTCGACGGGGCGGCGAAACGCCTGCGGCCGAAGCTCCTGACGGTCTCGGTCGCGTTCCTGGGCTTCATGCCGGCGATGCTCTCGACCGGTACCGGCTCGGAAGTGACCAAGCGGATCGTCGCTCCCTTGGTCGGCGGGTTGGCCGCCTCGTTTCTTCTGGAACTGCTCGTTTACCCGCCGCTCTACTTCCTGTGGAGGGCGAGGGGCCTACCGCGAGACGGCACGGAGATCCGGAGGCCGGAAGGTAGGAAGCAGGAAGCCGGAAGGTAAGGCAAGGGAAGCGTTGCTGGTCCCTTCCCTTGTTCCTCGTCTCTGACCCTGGTCGGGGAAAGCGTCGTGCGCCGTTTGCCGTCTGCCGTTTGCCGTTTGCCGTGGACAGCCGCCACCCCCCCCGTTGGTGGGGCAAGGCGGGGCCCCCAGGGGGGGCGTCCCGCATGGGGGACCGCCAAACGTTCCACAAAAACTCCCAAACACGGACCAGGAACCAACAACCTCAACCACGCCGGCAACCGGGAACGGGTAACCAAAAACCGGCCACCGGCGCGCAGCGCCCCGCCCCTCATTGCACCTGTACGAAGGGCGCGACGGACGGCACCCCGGCATTGTTGACGATGAACAGCATGTAGTAACCCGGCGGGACGAGGTTCGCGTCCGCCGGCGCCGGGAGCGAGAGGTTCAACCCGCCGGTGGCCGGTTGCACCGAGAGCGGGATGTAGCGCGTGTTCTCGTCAAAGAAATGCGTCACCGCGCCGGTGCGGATCAGCACGGCGCTCTTGATGTTGGCGGCATCGGGCGTGCCCACGAAGAACGGCGTCGTGCCGTACGGGAGGTGGGTGGGCGCTTGGCTGATCGTGGGCCGCGTGCCTTTGAAGAGGTAAGGCGGCGAATAAAACTCCGCGTTCTTCTCGTCCGGCACGTTGCCAAAATCGGCGCCCATGCCCGAAACCAACACGCGGGCATCCGGCAGGAGGATGGCGGTGCCGTGGTACTCGCGGGGCGTCTTCATGGACGACATCGTGGTCCACGTCTCGGTTTGCGGCGACCAGAGCTCGGCTGCGTAGACTGCGTCGGAGATGTTGCCGCCGTTCTTGCTGGCCTCCCCGCCGATGGCCAGCACGGAATCATCCGGCAAGGTGACAAGGTTCATGAAGCTGCGTGCGTAAACCATGGACGGGGTCTGGCGCCAAGCCGGGGACGCCTGCGTCATGTCGAGCACGTACGTGGTGTTGGCGGACGAGCCGGTCATTTGGCTGTCGGCGGCGCTGCCGGCTTTCACGATCCTGCTAGGCAGGTACATGGCCGGACTCCCGCCGTCCGCGATGACCGGATCGACGACCGACCACGTTTGCGTGTTCAAGTCGAGGATGTCGGTGACGGTGGCGTACTCACTATTGCCCACGTGGACCACCCGCCCGTCCGGGAGCTGGTAGATGAACGGATAACTTTCGAACGGATTGTTGGCCCCGGTCAGTTTGGTCCAACCGTTGGTGGTCGGGTTGTAGATCTCCGGGATGCCGGCGTTCGTGTGAGGGCCGGTCTGCCACCCAGCCAGCACCAGCACCCGGCCGTCGGCCAGGGTGGTTGCGTTTGGGTACCAACGTTTGTAGGCCATGTTGGGGACGGCGGTCCAACCATTCGTCGCGGGGTCGAAGATCACGGCATTGGCAATGCCGTCCGAATTGCCGCCACCATAGCCGCCGACGATGAGCACCCGGCCATCCGCCAGCAAGGCGTGTCCGGCGCAAAAGATGTTGGCCGTGGTCGGGACGCTGGTGAAGGTGCCGTTCGCGTAATCCCAAACCGTCGGGGTTTGACCATCCTGGAAGAACAGCACTTTGCCGTTCTTCAACAGGATCACATTTACGGCGACGGCGGGTAGGTTGTTCACGGCAGACCAACTCCCGACGACGGCAGGACTGTTGGAACGGTCGACCGTGACGGCGACTGGCGCGGAGGTGGTGGTCAGGCCACCACCGTCGCGGGCGCGGGCGGCCAAGGTGTGATCGCCCGTGACGGCGGCGGTATCCCACGTCAACGCGTAAGGGGCGGTGGCCACTTCCGCACCCAACGGCGAACCGTCGAACAGGAACTGCACGCCGGCGACCCCGTTGGCACCCGACGCCTTAGCCCAGAGGGTGGCTTTGGTGGTGACCACGCCCGGCGCGGGTGCGACCAGGGAGACCGTGGGTGGCGTGCCGCCGCCGCCGCCGCTGGTTGCGGGGAGCACCTCGCAGGCGGTGAGGTTGTA
>CAXUNV010000700.1:0-2263 GCA_964252355.1 uncultured Chthoniobacterales bacterium
GCGTTCCGGCGTTCCGCGCGGGCACCAAGCGCCTTCGGCGCGCGTCTTACCCGCGAGGGCCAATCCGTCGGTTACGCGCCGTCACGCATGGTCTTGCGCGACTTTTCCCCGCGGCGGCCGTGCCACCAGTCGTCGAGGTCCATCAACCACAGGAACGGGTTGAGGGCAAAAAGCCTGCCCCATGAAACGGTGGCGGCTTTGGGTTTCGTGGCGTTTGCGTCCATCCACGCGGCGATCTGCCGGTCATCCGCCCCACTGGCCACCAACTCGCGCAACGGCTCGGCGCGCAAACCGGTCATCCCGAAAAAGATACGGTCCAAGGGACAGTCGTAATGGTAAGGGCCGTTGATGCCCAAGAGGCTGGCCCGACACTTGTCGACCATGCGCGCCGCGATGACCGGATAGCCCGCCAGCGGCGCGCGGGCGCTCCGCGGTGGGCGGGTCCGCAGATCGGTCGTGAGGACCCGGAGCGCGACGGCGTTCACGAAAGGTTCCTCGCGTCGCGTCAGCGCGCGCCGGCTTGTTCTCCCGGATGGAAGAACTCGGCCGTCAACACCTGGCCTTCGGTCAGTTCGACGTCGCCCGGCACGGTGACTTTGAGGTGGGGTGGTGGTTCCGGCCGGGACCGGTCAAGCCGCACCGTCAAACGGTGCGGACCGCACATGACGTTCATCCGCTCGCAATTCGTCGGCAGGTCCGCTTTGAGCGCAACCTCCTGCGAGCCGTCGGCTTGACGAGAGATTTTGAGGACCGTCGCCTCGCGGGCATGCATAACGCCTTCCTCTAAACTGATAATGTCCAGCATTTCACCTCTTTTCTGAGGCGACCCGGCGTTTTTGCGTTCCTTACCCGGACTCGCCACAACCTCGCCTCCACCGTCGCTTCACCGGCATCCTCTTGCGTCCGTCGTCACCGTCGCGTAGGGCAACACCGAGGCGGTCCCCATGCACGTTGAACTCCTTTACGGCCGAGGCAAACTGACGGTGGACCTTCCTGACCATCTCGACGTCACGGTCCTGCGCAAACCGCCGATGCCGGTTTTGGCCGATCCCGCGGGGGCGGTCCGACGCGCCTTGACGGCGCCCGTGGGCGCGCCACCCCTCCGGGAACTCGCGCGCCACGCCCGCAGCGCCGCGATCGCCATCTGCGACGTCACGCGCCCGGTGCCAAACCGCCTGTTTTTGCGGCCGCTGATCGAAGAGTTGCTGGATGGGGGCATGCCTGCGGCGCGCATCGTCGAGTGGGTCGCGACGGGGCTGCACCGCCCCAACCTCGGCCCTGATCTCGAGGAACTGGTGGGCGACCCTTGGGTGTTGCGCACCGTCCGCGTCCAAAACCATTTCGCCCGGGACGACGCGGACCACGTCACCCTCGGCGTCACCGGCACCCGCGGCACGGTCGTGCGCTTGGACCGGCGTTTCGTCGAGGCAGACCTCAAAATCGCCACCGGCTTGGTCGAACCGCACTTCATGGCCGGGTATTCCGGTGGACGCAAGGTGATCGCGCCGGGCTTGGCCCATGCCGAAACGATCACGACGTTTCACAACTTCGAGTTCATGGCGAATCCCCACGCCACCAACTGCAACTTCGTCAACAACCCGTTGCACGAAGAACAGCTGGAGATCGTCCGGATGTTGGGCGGGGCGTTGGCGGTCAACACGGTGATCGACGAGGACCGGCGGCTGTCGTTCATCAACTTTGGCGAGATCGTCGCGAGCCACGCCGCCGCGGTCGGGTTCGTGCGCCGGTACGCCGAAGTCGCGGTGCCCCGTCGTTTCCACACGGTCCTGACGAGCGCCGCCGGGTATCCGCTGGACAAGACGTATTACCAGACGGTCAAAGGCATGGTCGCTCCGCTCGACGTGCTCGAACGGGGCGGCCGTCTGGTGATCGCTTCGGAATGTTCGGAGGGGATCGGTTCTGAAGAGTTCGTTGCGGCGCAACGTCGCCTCTTGGCGTTGGGTCCCGACGGCTTCTTGAAGGCGATCGCGCGCCAAGCTCGCGCGGCGATCGATGAGTGGCAGACCCAAATGCAGCTCCGCACCCTAGGCGACGTCCAGCTCTACAGCACCGGGCTAGACGACGCCGGCCATGCGCTTACCGGCGTCGGTCGCACCGGCGACCCCGCCGCGGCCGTCCTCGAAGCCGTCGCCCGCTCAGGCGACCCGGCGGTCGCCGTCATTCCCGAGGGTCCCTACGTGATCCCGCGTTGGGCACCCCGGGTGTTGGAAGAAGCATCCCCGCCCGCTACCGAGCTGTAGCC
>CAXUNV010000701.1:0-2237 GCA_964252355.1 uncultured Chthoniobacterales bacterium
CCCAGGACCACGGGGCCCACGGGCGGTTCCACCGCGACGTGGCGCGGGAGCTGGAGGCCGGGGCCTCGCCCGCCTGCGACCAGGCCGCCCTGGACCTGTGGCGCGAGGGGTTCAACCGGGAGCGGCCCCACGAGGCGCTGGGCATGCGGACGCCCGCGGAGGCGTACCACAACTCCGCCCGGCGCTTCGCGCCCGGGCCGGTCGAGCTGGCCTACCCGGGGATGGCGGCGCGGCGGGTCAACCCGATCGGCCGGCTCACCTGGGAGGGCGGCCAAGTCTTCCTGAGCCCGCCCGGAAGGCGGGCGCCGCAGGAGCGCAGAACCAAAGCGAAACGAGTTGGGAATGTTACCGATGTCCTGAACCAGAAGCGTCACCCATGTCTTGACTGCACCCCCGGAACCCGGAACCCGGAACCCGGAACTCCTTACCCCATGCCCACAACCAGCGGCGGAAGGGCATGCGAACCTCCAGCGTTATGGCAGTAGAATCCCCCAAATTGGAATCCCTCCGCGACCTCTTGGTCGAGGAACTCAAAGATTTGTACAGCGCCGAGACTCAGTTGGTCGAAGCCCTCCCCAAAATGGCGCAGGCGGCCGGGTCTCAGGAATTAAAGTCTGCGTTTGAAACGCACCTGAAGGAGACGAAGGAGCAGGTGAACCGCCTGGAGCAGGCTTGCCAGCAACTCGGGGAAAACCCCAAAGGCGAAACCTGCGAAGCCATGAAGGGGTTGGTGCGCGAAGCGTCGCACTACCTTAAGGCGCAGGGCAAACCCGAAGTGATCGATGCCGCGCTCATCGGCGCCGCCCAACGGGTCGAACATTACGAGATCGCCGGTTATGGTACCGCGCGCACCCTGGCCCGGCAAGTTGGTGAAACCCAAATCGCCGAGCTTCTGAACACGACCCTTCAAGAGGAGGGTGAGGCCGATAAGAAGCTTACCGCGATCGCCGAAAGCAGCGTCAACCAGCAAGCCGCGTCATAGCGCGCAGGACACCAAGTGCGGTGGAACGTCCGCAGACGGACGCTTCGCCAAACTGAAAGAGGGCGCTTCCTAAGGGAAGCGCCCTCTGGCGTTTTCGGGGTGAACTTGAGGCACCCGCCGCTCCGCCTTTACGGCCGCGGGCTCCCGTTGGCCGTCGGCTCGAGTTCGACCTTGATCCAACCGGCGGTGCGTTTGTCAAATTCGCGGTAGGCCTCCAGCGCCGAAGTCACGGGCGCCTTCTGCGTCAGCACCTTTTCCGGGTCGACTTCGCCCGCTTTCACCAGCCTGACCAGCTCCGGGATGTAGCGGCGGTGGTTGCAGTTGCCCATGCGGATCGTGAGATTCTTGTTCATCGCCATGCCGATGGGAAAGTGTTCGGCCTTGGGCGGGTAGACCCCGATGATCGACAGGGTCCCTGCCTTCGCCAAACCTTCGACCGCCCAACGCACGGCCTGCGACGGAGCGTTGCCGGGCACCCAGTTTCCCCCGTGCGGGTTCTGCTCGGGCGCGGTCTCCTTGACTTCGGCCGCCATTTTTTGCCGCTCCTCCTCGTCGAGTTTTACCGGTCCGGCGTGCGGCCCTTGCGAATCGATGCCCACGGCGTCGATCGCCCGGTCCACGCCGATGCCGCCGCTCAAGCGTTTGAGCGCCTTCATGGGATCTTCTTCGTTGAAGTTGATGGTCTCCGCGCCCAGGTCGCGCGCCATCTCCAGGCGATCTGGCTGCGAGTCGATCGCAAAGATCCGGCCGGCACCCATCAGCTGAGCGCTCACGATTGTGAACTGCCCGACCGGACCGCAGCCGAACACCGCCACGGTGTTGCCGTCGTGGATTTCCGCAAGGTCGGCGCCGAAGTAAGCCGTTGGGAAGATGTCGGACATGAGGATGGCTTGGTCGTCGCTCACCTCCTCCGGAAGTTTGATCAAACCGACGTTGGCGTACGGGATGCGGGCGTACTGCGCCTGGAGCCCGTTGAGCGGCCCGGAATCTTTGGGACCGCCGAAGAACACCGTACCCGCCTCTTTGCCGTTGGGATTCGCATTGTCGCACTGGGAGAAGTAGCCAGACCGGCAATAGGAACAGGTGCCGCACCCCACCGTCGATGGGATCACCACGCGGTCGCCGACTTTGAGATTGCGGACGTCGCGCCCCACCTCCTCGACCACCCCCACGCCCTCGTGTCCCAGGATCGTCCCGGGCACCATGCCCGTCATCGTTCCGCGGATGAAGTGGAGGTCCGTGCCGCAGATGGCGC
>CAXUNV010000702.1:0-2234 GCA_964252355.1 uncultured Chthoniobacterales bacterium
GGTTGGTACGATTACCCGGCGCCCAAGGTGCTCTTGCTGGCCCCCCCGCCCCTCGGACCGCAGAACGTCTTTGCCGAAGCCTTCAAAGGCGGCGAAGAAACGTCTCGGCATCTCGCCCCGGCTTACGCGCACATCGCCGAAGCCGCCGGTGCCGCGTTCCTCGACGTGGGGACGGTGACCCCGACCGACGGGGTCGACGGGGTGCACTTCACCGAAGACGCGGAACGCAAGCTCGGGCAGGCGGTCGCTGAGAAGGTGAAGACGCTCCTGCCGTGACCCAGGTGCGGCGCATTTTGCAAGACGGCAGGCGTTAAACGCTCAATGGGCGGCGCCTTACGGCCAGCCGCCTATCCCCCCTCACCGTCGGCGTTGGCGCGCTTGCCTATGCCGACTCCGATTGGCGCACCAGTCCGGGAAAACGCCGCGCGCATGCGTGGGAACGCGGTTGGGTGGCGCTCTTGGAGGAACAAGAGCAGCCGGTCGCGGATCTCGCAGCGGAGGTCGAAGAGCCTTGGCGCCGAGCCGGCGCTCGCCAGGATGCGGATTTCGACGCTGTCGCTCTTCAGTTCCGTCACTTGGAACGCGAAGACCCGCTTATCCCACAGCGCCGAGGACTCCACCACCCGGCGCGCCTCCTCCCGCAGCTCTGTCAGCGGCATCGAAAAGTCGACGTAGACGAACACCGTGCCGATGAGGTCGGAACTGTTACGGGTCCAGTTCTGGAACGATTTTTCCAGGAAAGCCGTCACGGGCACGATCAGGCGGCGCTGGTCCCAGACCCTGACTACAACGTACGTGAGGGTGATCTCCTCGACGATGCCCCATTCGCCTTCCACGATGATTTCGTCGTCGAGGCGGATCGGCTGGGTGATGGCGATCTGGATGCCCCCGATCACCGCGCCGAGCGAGCGTTGCGCGGCCAAACCGGTGACGATGCCGGCTACGCCCGCCGACGCCAACAACCCGGTGCCGATCTGGCGCACCGGCGGAAAACTCATCAGGACCGCCCCGATCCCCACCACCACGATGGTGAACGTGAAAAGGCGGCGCAGGATCTGCGCCCGGGTCTCCACCCGGCGCTTGCGGTAAATGTCAAACCCAAGCAGGTCGGACCGCGACACCGCCATCGCTTCCAGGGCGTACCCGGCCTGGATGAGCAGGTAGAGGTTGGCCAACACCGCGGCGATCGACAGGACCTCGTACCCGGCCGTGCGCAGCGGCGAGGGCAATTGCAGCACGTACAACGCGGTGGAAAGCGCGCACAGGGTCAGGTTGTAATACAACGCCTTCCCCACGATCGGGAACGCGCCGTAGTACCAGCGGGGGTTCGGCCGCTTGGCGCAACCGTCCAGCCAATGGCGCACCAACCGCGCCACCCGGAAGAAGAACCCGAAGACGGTCAAGAGGTAACCAAGCCCGGCGATCTTGGCCGCGATCGCGAACGTCGGAAAGCCGCCCAACGCCAGTCCCACGTGCGGCAGGATCGGCACGGAGGCGAAAAAGGCGCCGCTAAAGATGAAAAAGCCGCTCAGGGCTCGGCGCAGGGCGAAGAGCAGGCCGTTGCGCCAGTAACGTTCCGTGATCGGCTTGACGCGTCCCAGGGCATGGTAGCGCAGGATGACGGCCCGCGTGAGGGCGGCCAAGCCAATCCCCAGGAGCAGAACAATAAGCAGCAGGAGCAGTTTGGCTGGCGTGATCGCAAACAAGAGCGGTTGCCGGCTCCAACCGCCGAGCAGCCCGCTGAACTGCAACGACCAGATGTCGACGTTGTTGGAGAAGCGTTCCGCCAACCCTTGCAGCCAATCGAACTGCGCCGGCACGTAGGGTACGGAGGGCACGTCCGGCGGCAGCCCAGGCGGCCGGTCCGCGGCCGGGGCCGCCAGGGGTGCCATGGAGAGGCAAAACACGAAAAGGCGGATGCGGGCGCGGGCTGACGGCATGTGAACCTCCGCGGGAGTGTGGTCCGCGTTCCGACGGGAGGCAATCGAGGGAAAGCGTTCGGGGTCTCCCGTTTCTGGTCCCTCGTCTCTGGTTGGTGCCGCCGCACGGGTGACCCGGTGGGGCGAAAACCCGGCCGCCCCAGCCGGGCTGCCATCCGGGTGGACGCTTGGCGGGCGGTCTGAGCCATGCGGCCCGACCCCGGCAGCGCCGGCGGGTAAGGTTAAACTCGCCTTGCCCTACCATGCCTTTCGCGTGTACCGCCGCTTTCCAAACCAGAGACGAGGGACCAGAAA
>CAXUNV010000703.1:0-2232 GCA_964252355.1 uncultured Chthoniobacterales bacterium
TCCAAACCTCCGGCCTGCCAGTCTCCCCCGTCAGGGACCGGCAGTACTTTCACTCGATCTACTTTCGCGAGCCTAGCGGCATCCTGTACGAAATCGCGACCGATCCGCCCGGTTTCGCCGTGGACGAAGCTCCCGACCGGCTGGGTGAACGCCTGCAGTTGCCGGAGTGGCTCGAACCGGACCGGAAAAGGATCGAGGCGGGTCTGCCAGCTTTAGTGGTACCCACGACGTAGGGCCGCGACGTCCTTACCAGCGGTGTGGTAGGGCAAGGCGAGTGATGCTTTACCCGCCGCCAAGCCGCCCAACCGATCGAGCTTCGCTGCGGGGTGCGAACGGCTCGTTGACGGGCGGGACGCCCGCGCTCCCCTCCTGCCCGGCCAAGGCCGCCCCAGGATGGTCCCGACGTGCATCGAGGGGAGCGCGGGCGTCCCGCCCGTCCCGAAACCGGTATGCGCCCCTTTTGGGGCGGGCTTCCGGCTTCCGGCTTCCGTCCGTCAGTACCTCCCCCGCGCGCGTTCTTTCCCGGGCAGGATCTCGTTGCACGTGGTCCACCAGCCCGTCAGGATCGTCTCCACAAACTCCTCCGGCAAGCGCTCCGCCCGCATCTCCGCCGCCAAACGTTCGTGGTCGTACGCGAGCCGGATGAATTCGACGGCGGGAGTCGCCCCGCCGGCCACCGCCGCGGGATCGGTCGGCACCGTGAGCACGGCGTAAACCACGGTTGTCGTGCCGTCGTTGGGCGGTCGCCCGATCGCGCCGCAGTTCACGAAGAGGCCGCAGCCGCCGTCCTGGCCGGTGGGCGCCAACCTCGCCCAAGGCAATCCGGTGTGCGTCCCGACGATCACGTCCGCGGCGTACCGGCGGAACAACCACGCCAGGAAAGCGTCGGAGGTGCCGGTCTCCCAAAGGAATTCGTTCGTTTGGCGGGGCGACCCGTGGCAGAGCAGGATCCGCCACGGCCCCACTTGCAGCCGGATTTCGGACGGTAGACCCGCCAACCACCGTTTGTGGAAAAGACTCGTCCGCCGGTGGGTGTATTGGTAGGAGAGGAGCGCGAAATGATTGTCGCGGGCGTCGGTGTAGCCGCACCGGCAATCGGCGAGGTCGTGGCCGATGGAATGGTCGTAGTTGCCCTGCACGACCGGCAGGCCGGCCTCGCGCAACAAGGCGCAGGCGTGGTCGGGGTGGGGTCCGAAGGCGCCGAGGTCACCCAAGCAGAAAAGGCGCGAAAGGCCACGCTGGGCGGCGTCGTCGAGCAACGCGCGCAGGGCGAACGCGTTGGAGTAAACCCCGCCAAAGAGTCCGATGCGCTCGTGCGCATCGGTCGCCACGCCGCTTGCGGGTCCGGAGCTCGGCAACGCCAGCGAACTCACGCCGCAACCTCCCGACCGAGGCGCGCCTTCTCCAGGTGGACCGCCGCCGACGACGCGTTGGAGCAGAGGGCGCCGTATTGGTAACAGGTCAGGCACGCGCCGTGTCGGAGGGTGAACGGCTGCAGCCCTTCGGCGAGCGTGGCGCTGAGGCGCGAGTCGGGCTGATCCACCAGGATCGGGCAGACGTGCACCCCGCGCGCGCTCACCACCCGACTATTGGAACAAAGGAGCTGGCCCACGTCAAAGCCGGCCATCATGGCAGCCGTGAGACGTTCGCCCTCGCGGTAGGGCCGGTCCCGCAGCGCTTCCTGCCCCGTCTTCAACGAGGGGAGCAGCTTAATGCGCGGGTGTGCATAGCCGAGACCGCGCAGCAGGCCTTTAAAACCTTCCAGGTAAAGGTCGTCCTCGCCAGTCGGCCAGCTTCGCATGGCGGTGATGATCGGCAGAAAACCCGCTCCGAGCAGGTGGTGCACGCCGGCGAGGGCCCTCCGAAAGGTGCCCGGCCCGCGGATGGGATCATTCGTTTCGGGCGAAAAACCGTCGAGACTCACCCGCAGCTCCAGCGAGTAAGGCGACCCGTCACGCAGTCGCGCCAACCGGGCCGCGCGTCCGGCGTCGAACCTGGTCGCGTTCGTTAGCACCGTGGTCGGCGCCACCCGTAGCGCCGCCTCCAGGATGGCTTCGATCTCCGGGTTGATGAACGGCTCACCGCCCGTGAAATAAAATTCCTTCACGCCCAAGTCGGCGGCCTCGCGCAGGTGCGGGATCACCTCCGCGAGGGTCATCATGGACAGGAGGTCGTTTTCCGGGGAGCAGGAGATGAAGCAGTGGTGGCAGCGCAGGTTGCACAAAGTGCCGG
>CAXUNV010000704.1:0-2205 GCA_964252355.1 uncultured Chthoniobacterales bacterium
CGCTGGGCCGCCACCAGCGCCGGGTCGTAGCGGCCGACGAGGGCGCCGTCGCGCAGCACGCTCACGCGGTGGCAGAATTCGTAGAGCTCCTCGAACCGATGCGAGATGTAGATGATGGTGACGCCCCGCTCGCATAGCGTCTTCAACACCGAAATGAGCCGTTTGACATCCGGCGCGGGCAGCGTCGCCGTGGGCTCGTCCAGAAGGATGACTTTGGCGCTCCGGTGCAGGGCTTTCGCCAGTTCCACCCCCTGCTGCTGGGCCACGCCCAGCGAAGCCGCGGGCGCGTCCACGTCGATCGCGAAACCCAGCCAATCCAGGGTTCGTTTCGCCCCCCGCCGCATGGCGCCGCGATCGATGACCGCGGGTCCTCGGCGCGGCAGGTCACCCATGTACACGTTTTCCGCTACCGAAAGGCCGGGCACCAAACTCAGTTCTTGGTAGATGGTGACGATCCCCGCGGCTTGGGCCGCCTGCGGGCCGTCGATCACCACCGGGACGCCGAGCACCTCAATGGCGCCGGCGTCGGGGCGTTCGGCGCCAGAAAGCATACGGATGAAGGTCGACTTGCCCGCGCCGTTCTGCCCCGCAATCGCGTGCGCCTCGCCGCGCTTGAAGGTCAGGCTCATGTCTCGGAGCGCGTTCACCCCGACGTACGACTTGGTGAGCCCGCTTACCGACAGCGTCGGACCGCCGCCCTCCGCCTGCGCCGCACCGTTTGCCTGATCCAGATCCATCTCGACACTCCTCCCGTCCGTGGCGGTGCCCGCCTTACCTGCGCGACTCGACGCCCCTCTCACCGGATGCAACGTTCAAGGAGCCGATTGAACGTAGCTTTTGTCGGATCGGTAGAAGTCCTTGGCCGTTTCGGGAGTCACGATCACGGTATCCACGTAGTGGACGCCTCCAGGGCACGCCGACTTGTCGCCTTTGACGGCCGCAACGATCATGTCCATCGCGGTCACGCCCTGATCCCAGGGTTGGTTAGAAGCGATGGCTCGGATCGGTCCGTCGGGATTGTCGATCATCTGCTTGATGGTGCTCATCTGCCCGTCGTAGCTTGCCTCAAGGATGCCTTCCCAGACGCGGGCTTGCTTCAGTCCCTGCTCGATGCCCGCCTGCATGACGTCGCTTTCGCTGTAGATGACCTTCAGGTCGGGGTTGGCGGTGGCGATGTCCCGCATCGGGCCCAGCGCTTGGTCCGGCAACCAATGGCCGAAGCGCATGGGTAACTCCGTCGTCTTCGGACCGGGATGGTCCTTGAAATAATCGTTATAGGCCTGGATGAAACCACTTCTCCTCAGGTCGGAAATCACGTCGCCCGGGTAGCCGCCGATCACGGCCAGCTTGATGGAATCGGAGGGCTTATACTTTTTGGCGACCTCCGCCGCGATCGCCTTTCCCGCCTTGGCGCCGGTCGCCACCTGATCTTCGGCCACGTAGCAGAAGGTGTTGGCCGCCAAGGATGGGTCCAGGTTGCTGTTGACCGCCACCATGGGGATGCCGGCCTTCTTCAGGGCCTGCACCGACGCGGACACACCCCGCGGGTCGTTGGCGTTGAGGATGACGCCGTCGACGCCTTGGGTGATAAAGGTTTGCACGTCGGAATTCTGGCGGACCGTGTCGCCGCCGGCGTCGGTCACCCGAATCTTCACGCCGAGCTTCTCGGCCTCGCTGGTGGCGCCGGCCACCAAGGTCTTGTACCAATCGCTGCCCGCGATGCGGCGCTGCGAAAAGCCGATGACGATTTGCTTCTGATCGGCTGCCGCGGCCGCGCCGATGCTCAAGAACCACGAGCTCGCTAAAAACACATTCAAGTAACGTGTTGATCTTCGCAATCGATTTCGCAAACCGCGCTTGGCGCCCGGTTCGGGGTTAGGGAAAGACAGCTCGCCTGCGTTGGCGAGACTCCGTCCGGGGGGAGGAAGACTCATGATCGGCTTGTACATGAGACCGCCGACCCCGTCAAATTTTTTGTTACCGCTAACTCTGACCGCGGCCGACGCTTGCCTTCATGCCCCCAATCCCAACGCGCCACGGTTCGACCGAGCAAACCGCACCGGCGCGAGCCGCATTTAAAGCGCCTTCGCGCGGTCTAAGACGCAAACCAGGGCACCGCGACCCCGCGTCTGCGGCGTTGAGAGAAACGCGTCTGAAAACGCCCGTTTGACAGTCTTAAATGATCGGTAACATTCAGGGTTAGAT
>CAXUNV010000705.1:0-2202 GCA_964252355.1 uncultured Chthoniobacterales bacterium
GGGCCCCGCGTGGCCGACCACCAACCAATGTCCAACCCGGAAGTCGCCCTGTCCAACCGTAAAGGGGACCTGCCTTTCGCCTTTCGGCTGCTGACGGTTCCAACCTTGGGACCGCTGTTGGTCCTGCTGCTCTTCGGGGCATATTTTGGACTGACCACGCGCACCTTCCTGGCCCCGGGTAATCTCTCGTTGGTGGTGCAACAGAGCGTGATCGTCGGCACGCTCGCCATCGGGCAGACCCTGGTCATCCTGACCGCCGGCATCGACCTCGCCAATGGTGCCATTGCTGTCTTCGCCACGATCGTCGCGGGCCGGCTGGTCAACGACGGCCACCAAGCCGTCGCTTGTTTGCTTTTTGCCATCTCCCTTTGCCTGCTCATCGGATTCCTCGTCGGCTTGCTGATCAGCCGGGTGAGGTTGCCCCCGTTCATCGTCACCCTCGGCTTCTTAGGCATCGTCACCGCGGCGACCCGCCTCACCGCTCAAGGGGGCGCTTTCCCCGTCACCGATGAGTTCCTGGGCTGGACGGGCAACGCCGTCTCCTTCGGTGGCACGGCCGTCACCTACGGCACCATGGTCATGCTCGGCCTTTATGCCGTCGTCTGGTATCTGCTCACGCAAACGGCTTGGGGCCGCCACGTCTACGCCATCGGCAACCATCGCGAGGCGGCGCGCCTCGTCGGCATCCCGGTCGAAAACCGGCTGCTGTCGGTCTACACCTTCGCCGCGCTGATCTACGGCATCGGCGCTTGGCTCGCCCTCGGGCGCATCCCCAACGCCGACCCCAACGCGCTGCAGAACGCCAACTTGGACAGCATCACCGCGGTCGTCATCGGCGGGACCAGCCTTTTCGGCGGCCGGGGCAACGTCTGGGGCACCTTGGTGGGAACCCTGATCGTTTCGGTGCTGCGCAACGGCCTCACGCTTTCGGGCATCGACCCGCTCTGGCAAGATCTGGTCACCGGGGTGCTGGTGATCGGCGCCGTCGCCTTGGATCAAGTATCGCGCCGGAGGCAACGGTGAGCGCGCCACCCGTGCCTTCCTCGCCTGCCGACGCGCCGCGGATCGTCCTCGAGGCGCGCCGCATCGTGAAACGTTATGGGCACGTCACCGCGTTAAACGGTGCCAACTTGGAACTCCGGGCCGGGGAGGTCCTGGCCGTGGTGGGCGACAACGGGGCGGGCAAGAGCACGATGATCAAGGTGCTCTGCGGGGCCGTGATCCCGGACACCGGCGAGGTGTTCCTAGATGGTCAATCCGTCCGGTTCCAAAACCCGCTCGACCCACGCAAACGCGGGATCGAGACGGTGTTCCAAGATCTCGCGGTGGCTCCCGCGTTGGACATCGCCACCAACCTTTTCTTGGGACGAGAGATTCGGCGCAGCGGTCCCCTCGGTTCGGTGTTCCGCCTACTGGACAAGAAGCGCATGCGGCGCGAAGCGGAACGCGAGATGGCCGAGTTGAAATTCCACCTGCCCGCCATCGACAGCGCGGTGGAGAACCTGTCGGGTGGTCAACGGCAGGGCGTCGCCGTGGCGCGCGCCGCGATCTTCGCCCGTCGGTTGGTGATCATGGATGAGCCGACCGCCGCGCTCGGCGTCCGTGAATCGGGTCAGGTGCTCAACCTGATCCGCACGATCCGCGACCGCGGGTTGCCCGTGATCCTGATCAGCCACAACATGCCGCACGTGTTCGAAGTGGCCGACCGCATCCACATCATGCGGCTGGGCCGGCGCGCGGCCCTCACCACGCCGCAACGCCACACGATGGCCGAAGTGGTGGCCATCATGACCGGGGCCGCCCCCGGCGACGAACCCGTTGCCGAAACGGAATAGGCGTCCCGTCTGCCGCGACGGCTGGCGGTTGGCGAACGCACCGTTGCTCGTCCCTGGCTTTTTGTCCCTGGTCTCCGGTTGAGGAGGGTGCGCGTATGGCGACGTCCCAAAGGGGCTTGGGAGCCTTAGCCCAGGGCTTGGCCGTTTGCAAAAGCGCCACCTCTCCCCGCCGCTGCGCGGCTCAGGACCGCCGTTTGGCGGTTGGCGGAAGGACTTGAACAAAAGGACACGAAGGGCACAAAGGGAAGGAGGAGTTTCAGACGCCCCGGCAGGCGGCGCCCAAGGCAGCGTGGCTTCGGGCTTTGGCGTTCCGCCCTCCGGAGCCGCGGAGCGCCGCCCGCAGCGCTTCGGCTGCGCCCGCCGCCAC
>CAXUNV010000706.1:0-2199 GCA_964252355.1 uncultured Chthoniobacterales bacterium
TCAGCGACGGCGTGAGCACGAGCACCGCGGCGGTGACCGTCAACGTCGGCGCCTAGCCGTGGTTGCCTAGTTCGGAAGGCCGGCAATGCACCGCATCGCCGGCCTTTTCTGTTATGGACACCGGATCGCGCGCTGTTGTCTCAAAACCGTTACATAAACAATTTTTGTACACTTTTCCGAGGAAAAACGGTCGCGAAACGCCAATTTGAGCCATTCCGCGGCATTCTCTACTTGCGTGGTCTGCTTAAACTTCCCATGGTCGCCGCTGCATGCGATCCAAAATCCTCACCTTCAAGATCGTCGTGCTTACCTCGGCCACCCTTTGCGCGGTGGCAGCGCCGTTCGCCGCGGCCGCCCCGGTAAGCTTCAAACTGAACCACGAGGGACTCGTCTCATTGCAATATCGCGGGAACGAGTTCATCAACGCACATTCCGGAGGGCCGAAAGGCATCTTCTTCGCCGGCCCTTGGCCGGCGAACGACTCGCACGAGAGCGGCGGTTACCGGAGCTCGGTGTTGGCGGAGGACGACACCGTGCGACAGACCTACAGCTGGGGCGAGGCCTCCTGCCACTACAGCGTGGAGGGTAACGACCTGAAGCTGGCGATCCGGGTCACGAACCGATCGTCGCAGACGATCAGCCAAGTCCAGCTCAGCCTGGGTGAGATCGCTTTCCCCAACCACGCGACGCCGAACGGATGGCAAAACAGTGCGCCGCCGGGGGCCGACAACTACAAGACGCCCACCATCTTGATCGGGGATTACGGCACGGGCGCCCTGGCGTTGGTGGATGAGAAAGTCAGCCAGCGGGAATGGACCCAGTGGATGTCGCGTTACTGGAGCGCGTACCCGATCCGGGTCACCTCAGGCAACGACGTGGCGCCGGGCGCGAGCGAAGACTTCGCGTTGAGCCTGCGGTTTGGAAATTCGGGCGACAACCGCCAAACGCTGGCCGGCGACGTCTGGCTCGCCTTCCAAGAGCTGCGCCCGCAGACGCTTTCCTGGCCGGACCGACGCCCGATCGGCAGCGTCGCTCTGGCTGCGGTGAACCGCGGTTATAAAACCAATCCGCGCGGCTGGTTCAACGAAAGTTCGCTGAACGTCTTCACGGCGGCAGGGAAGGAGCAATTTCATCAGCACCTCCAGTATCTGGCGAACGCCACCGTGCAAAACGTCAAGGCGATGAATGCCCAAGGCATCATCGTCTGGGACATTGAAGGTGAGCAATACATGCAAGGCCCCGGCACATTCATCGGGGACCCGACCAAGGTGAAGCAGTTCGCTCCCGAAATGGATCTGTACGCCGACGAGTTCTTCCGCACCATCCATTCCCAAGGGATCCGCGTCGGGGTGTTGTTGCGTCCGCAGGAAGTGGTGCCTTGGTCGAAAGGCGGCTACACGCACCGCGAGTACGCCACCAACGACGAGATCGTCGCGGCCATGGCTGCCCGGGTGACCTACTCCAAAAACCGTTGGGGCTGTACACTCTTTTACGTCGACACGAACGGCGGGGCGAAAGGTCTCTACGACTCGGTCATCTTCAAACGCCTGAACGAGATCCATCCGGACTGCCTCTTCATCCCGGAAGCGCAGGACAATTCGTACTACGCCTACTCGGCGCCCTATGATGAGCTGCGCACCCTGACAGGGATCGCCAGCACGAGCGAGACGGGCGCGACGGCGCGCGCGCTTTACCCGGGCGGCTTCACGGTGATCAACACGCCGGACGGCGATCTGAAGGGGAAGCACAACGACTTGGTCAACGCCGTGCGCCGCGGCGACGTGCTGATGTTCCGCTCTTGGTTCCGTGCGCCTGAGTTCAAGGCGGTGTAGGCGTTTTACGACTAGGCCACACGGTCGGGGGGCGTGGTGGCAAACCCCGGCCGTTTCATGGCGAAAGCGGGATCGACGGTTGCGCTGGATTTGCTGGCGAACGACTTCAACCTCACACCAAACGGCGCCAAGCTGACCCTCGTCTCCTCCAGCCAGCCGAACTTGGGGAGCGCGTCGATCCAGAAGAACCGCTTGACCTACACCGCCCCGGCCCACGTCAATGGGTCCACCCCGGTGCAGGCGACGCTTTCTTACACCGCCTCCAACGGCGACCGCAACGCAAGCTCGACCGTTGACATCGGCGTGGAACCGTAAGCGGCGCTGCGTAGGTGGCGGCGGGCATGCCCGCCGCCGCCCCGTTCCGGAG
>CAXUNV010000707.1:0-2185 GCA_964252355.1 uncultured Chthoniobacterales bacterium
GGCAACTTTGGTGCCCGTGAACGTCATCGGAGTTTCAGGGTGGCCAAGCCCATGAAGACAAACATCAACGACATGACCCAGAACCGGACGATGACGGTGTTCTCTTTCCACCCCTTCAACTCGAAGTGGTGGTGCAACGGCGCCATGAGCAGGACGCGTTTGCCGCGCAGTTTGAACGACGTCACCTGCGCGATCACCGACAGTGCCTCGATCACAAAGATGCCGCCCACGACGACCAACAGGAGCTCCTGCTTGCAGCAGATCGCCACCACCCCGAGCGTGCTGCCGATCGACAGCGACCCAGTGTCGCCCATGAACACCCGCGCCGGATGGCAGTTGAACCAGAGAAAGCCCAGCCCGGCCCCGACCAGCGCCGCGCAGACGACCGCCAGTTCGCCGCTTTGCCGGTAAAACGGCAGGTCTAAATAACTCGCCACCGAAAGGTTGCCCGCCGCGTAGGCCATGAGCGCGTAGGTCGACGCGACCGTGACGGTGCACCCCGTCGCGAGCCCGTCCAAGCCGTCCGTCAGGTTGACCGCGTTGGACGCGCCCATGATCACGAGCGCGTAAAAGACGAAGGTGAAAGGCCCCAAGTTCTCAACGATCGGCTCTTTGAAGAACGGGATGAACAGTTCCCTGGCCTGTACCTGCAGGCTCGGGTTGAGCAGGAAATAGGCGCTCACCACCGCCGCCAGGACGAATTGACAGACCAACTTCACCCGGCCCGGCACGCCGTCGGACTTCTTTTTGGTGACCTTCAGGTAATCGTCGGCAAACCCGAGGCCGGCGGTGAAGACGATGGTGAACAGGCATAACCAGACAAAGCCGTTGTCCCACCGCGCCCACACCAGCGTCGCGCACACCACCGACCCCATCAGCAAGACACCCCCCATGGTCGGCGTGCCGCGCTTGGCCCCGTGCAACTCGTGCAAGCGGTGCACCTCCTCCGCCGTGCGGATCGGTTGCCCGAACTTCAGGGAAGTGAGCAGGCGGATGACCCAGCTGCCGAACGAAAGGCAGAGCAGGAACGCGGTGAGGGCGGCGCAGACCGCCCGAAACGAGACGTACTGAAACACGTTGAACCCGCCCAGCACGAAGTGGGGTGGCTGGCTCAGGAAGTAGAGGTAGTACATCATCGGGCCCTCCACTTACCTTCGTTTTCGAGCGCTTCAAGCCCCAGGATCACCCGATCCATCCGCGACGAAGCGCTTCCTTTGACGAGCAGCAGGTCGCCCTCCTGCAGCAACTCGCGCAAAGCTTGGACGGCTTCCTCTTGGGAGGAGGTCGGGTGCACGACCGGCAGCCCGGCGTCGGCCGCCGCCCGCCCAATCTCCGCCGCTTCCTCCCCGACGGTCACAACGCAAGTAAACCCCGCTTCGGCCGCCGACCGTCCCACCCGGCGGTGGCCGGGCACGCTGCCCTCGCCCAATTCCGCCATGCGCCCGAGCACCGCCACCTTCCGTCGGCCCGGGTCCATTTGGGCCACGGTGCGAATCGCCGCCACCACCGAATCGGGGTTGGCGTTGTAGGCGTCGTCGACGACGAGCAACCCGTGCAGGGACCGCACCCGCAGCCGCCCTTCCGGCAGTTCCAGGGAAGCCAGGGCCGCGGCACCCTCCGCCAGCGGCACGTCGAACAACTCCCCCACGGCCAGGGCCAGCGCCGCGTTGACCGCCATGTGCTCCCCAGGCACCGGCAGCACCACCTCCGTCGCGCCGAAGGGTGTCTCCGCGCGGAACCGGGTTTGTCCGAGCGCATGGCGCAATCCCCGCACCCGCACCGCCTCGCCGGACAGGCCGGCGGTGACCTTCCGAGCCCGCGTCCGCCCGGCGATGAACGGCGTGAAAGGATCATCCGCGTTCAACACCGCGACCCCCTCGGCCGGGAGCGCCTCCACGGCCGCCGCCTTTTCGGCGGCGATCGCCGCCTGCGAACCGAGGTTGCCGATGTGCGCCACGCCGACGTTGGTGATCACCGCCACCACCGATCCCGCCAGGGCGGCCAACGGAGCAATTTCCCCCGCGTGGTTCATCCCCAGCTCGACCACCCCAAAGTCGTCTGCCGCAGAAAACCCCAGCAGCGTGAGCGGCACCCCGAGGTGGTTGTTGAGGTTGCCGGCCGTTTTGCCCACCTGGTACCGCGCGCCCAACACCGCCGCGATCATCTCTTTGGTGCTCGTCTTGCC
>CAXUNV010000708.1:0-2184 GCA_964252355.1 uncultured Chthoniobacterales bacterium
CCCCGCGCCGCGGGGCGGGCGGGCCACCCCGTCGCTCGGCGGGACCATCCTGGGGGGGCTTCGCTGGACCTCATGTGCGCAAACGGCAGTTCCGGCGTACCACGTCAGAGTACCACGCCATGCGCAAGGCTCAGAACAAGTCGTCCTACCCGGTCACGCCCGACGGTCGTTACTTCGTGGTTCGCGGCCGGCTTTGGCGCAGAACGGACCCGCGGCTCCCCGCCGAAGCGCGGGAGCGGTGGGTGCGTGAACTAATGGCCGCGCGACGCGCCGTTCGCGAGGCCAGACGAGGCGCCGGTGACCTCGCTGGTGCCCGTGTCCGGGTTGATGCCGCCAAGCGTGCCCTGGGCGAGCGCGGCGAACCTTGGTGGACCGATGGCGCTCCCGACTTCAACCGCCGTCTTGTCAAAGGCACGCCTTACGCTGCGTGGTTCGAAGGGCTTTCCACGTGACACCGCCTGCTGCCGAAGGCACCCTTTTGATTGATGGCCAGTAGCACATCCCCCAGCTTGGACACGGCGACCATCGGTTTTTCACCCTCCATGCACGGGCGGTGACATGCGCGCCCACGATCCTCCCGAACGCTTGGCCGCGCTGGTGCTCGCGTCTGCAAACGACGACGTCGAACTGGTGGCCACCGTCCTGGAGACGGACGGGTTGCGGGCGGAGCTGTGCCCGTCCATGACCGAGGTGCTGGACACGCTCGGACGCGAGGCGCCGGCCGTCGGGGTTTTGGTGTTGGCCGCCGAAAGCGTGGCTTCCAGCGCGGAGTTCGCCTCCTTGTCGGCTTGGTTGCAAGCTCAGGAGCCCTGGTCCGACCTGCCGGTGATCATCTTGGCCGATCGTCTCCAGGGCGGTGCAGCCACCGAACCGTGTTTGGAAAGGTTGGCGGGGTGTGGCGCGGTTACCCTGCTGGAACGGCCGTGGTACCGAGCGACGCTGGCCACGGCCGTGCGGGTCGCCCGGCACCGGCGGTGCCGCCAATTGCACGTGCGTGCCCTCCTGACCGAGTCCGAACGTGCGAGCCGCGCCAAAGACGAGTTCTTGGCGATGCTTTCCCACGAATTGCGCACTCCCCTCAACGCCATCCTCGGATGGACGCACCTACTCGCCATGGAACCCGCCGACTCCGTCCTGCAACGCCAAGCGCGCGAAGCCATCGAGCGTAACGCCACCGCCCAAACCCGCTTGGTCGGAGATTTGCTGGACGCGTCGAGGATCATCTTGGGGAAAATGGATTTGGAGCTTGACCCGGTCGACCTGCGCGCCGTGGTGGACGAGGCGGTGGAAGGCTTGCAGCCGGCCGCCCGCGCCAAGGGCATCGTCCTAACCGTGGCTCACGAAGCGCCCGAGCCGGTGACCTTGGACGGTGATGCTTCCCGGCTCCGGCAGGTGGTCTGGAATTTGGTCAGCAACGCCTTGAAATTCACCCCGACCGGCGGCTGCGTAGAGGTTGTCACCAGGGTTGGCCCGCACGAGGCCGAACTCCGCGTCGCCGACACGGGCGTCGGACTGGCGCCCGCGCTTGCGACCCGCAACTTCGACCGCTTCTTCCAAGCGGACGTGTCGCCGTCCAAGGCAGAGGCTGGGTTGGGTCTGGGCCTAGCCATCGTCAAACACTTCGTGGAGCTGCACGGCGGTTCGGTCGGGGTTTCCAGCCCTGGCCCCCGCCAGGGATCGACGTTTGTGGTGCGGCTGCCCCTTGGGTCGCGACACCCTGCGGCCCCTGACGGGGAGTCGCCCGCTCCGGTCGAGTGAAGACGCTGATCAGCAACGTCCGCTTGGTGCTGCCGGACCGTGTCCGGCCCACGGGTTGGCTGCGTCTGGCCGACGGCCGCATCGACGCGTTCGGCGTCGGTTTAGCCCCCCGCGGGGAGCAAACCACGTTTGACGGCGGCGGTCGCCATCTCGCGCCGGGTTTTATCGACCTCCACGTGCACGGGGGTAACGGCGCGGACTTTTTGGACGCGACGCCCGCAGCCTTTCTCACCGCCGCCCATCACCACCTGCGCGGCGGGACCACCAGCCTCTGCCCTACCTTGGCCACGGCTCCTTACGATCGGCTTGAGGAGGCGTTGCGTGCTTGGGCAATCGCCCGGACGCAAACCGTCAACCGTTTGCTGCCGGTCCATCTCGAAGGCCCGCACCTCTCCCCGGGCAAGGCCGGCGCGCAGGACCCTGGCC
>CAXUNV010000709.1:0-2180 GCA_964252355.1 uncultured Chthoniobacterales bacterium
ACCAAGGGCTCGTCGGGGTTGCCTTCCACGAACGCGACGATCACCTCCTGGCCGATCCGCGGGATTTGCGTGCTCCCCCAGTTTTTGCCGGCCCAGCTTTGGCCGACCCGCAACCAACACGAGCTGTCGGCGTCCTTTTTCCCTTGGCGATCCCAATAGAACTGCACCTTCACCCGGCCGTACTTGTCGGTGAAGATCTCCTCACCCGGCGGGCCCGTCACCAAGGCGGTCTGCACACCGTAGACGACGGGCTTCGGCACGTTGCGCCGCGGCCGGAACGGCAGGTCGACCGGCAGGCAGGTGAACGTGTTCGAGTAGGCGAGGTCCCCGCCGCCTGAGGTGTAGGCCTCGCCCAACGACGCGTCGTGCGCGACCGAGATCAAGACGTAGCCGCCGTCGCCGTCGAAGTGGCGTGCCAACGTGAACCGGTGGCCGGCGACGAAGTTGCGGCAACCCGAACTCCCCGCGATGCGGAGCGCCTCCGCGGCTTCCGTCTGCATGCGCAGGCCCGCGACCCGCCCGTTCTCTTCAAAAAGCTTCTTCAGCCGGTCTGGCTGTTCTCCCCCGCTCGAGGTCACCCCATCGAAGCGGACGGCATAGCCGCCCGGGTACTCGTACATCTCCAGCGGCGCGTTCACCTGGCCATCCAGGTGGTGTTCCACCGAGCCGGCCTGCACCGAGTCAAGGATCTTCGCCTTCGCTTCAAGGTCCTGACGCGGTTGTTGGAAAGAGTGGTCCCGGAGCGAGTAGCGGGACGGGCTGATGGTCTGACTTTTGCGCCACCCGTAGACATGGTCGGCGGTGCGCGGGCCGCCCTCAACCATGCCGTAGCGGGCAGCGGTTAGGCCCGGCACTTCCGGATGAGCCGCGGGCGTGTCCCCAAGGACTAGGCGGTGCCCGTTTTCTCCGTGGGTAAAGAGGTAAAAGATCCCCTCCTCCTCCATCAAACGACTCGCGAAATCAAAGTCGGTCTCACGGTATTGGACGCAGTACTCCCGTGGCTCGTACCGACCCTGCAGGCGGTAGTCGCACTCGAACCCTCCCAGCACCGCCTTCAGGATGTCCGGCACGGAGAGGTGTTGGAAGATCCGGCTCTGGGCTTTGCGCGTGAGCAGCCAAACCCGCGGCACGATTTCCGCGTGGAACGCGCTGAACTTCGCGTCGCGATCGCCTTGCGCAAACGACGCGCACATCCCGCTCAGGCAGCGCCATTGGGTTTCGCCTCCCGCTCCGGGCGTCGCGATCTTCAAGCTTACCTCGCTTCCCACCAGCTTGCTGAAATCGACCGCCGCGGAAACGTCCGCGATCAGGTCCAGCTCGAATGAAAAAAGGTTGCTGATTTCTTCGTGACCGCGAAATCCGGTGACCACTAAGACGTTTTCCCCTAAGACGGTGGTCACCTGCAGGGGCCGGTTAGTCTGGGCGATGGCTGCCATGGTTGGGAACGTGCTCGGACCGGCGTCGCTCTGTGTTAACCAACCCCTCTCCCCCCTTGGGGCTCCCGACCGAGTGAACCGTGGTGACGTTCGTCACGCCCGGACTATCACAGGACGCCTCACCGCTCCAAGGAAAAGGGGAGAGTTCACCCAAAAGTGTCATTCCGCCGGGCGTCTATCCAGGGTTGAATGAACTTGCCGGCTTGCGTCCGCCAAAGGAGCACGAGCGCCCCGCCCGTTAACCCGCGAGCAAGCATGGTCGAGCAATCTCAGCCCACGACGGCGGCGGCGCGGTGCCGCCCCAAAAACTTATTATGGCCCTTGCGTCAGAACACCTCAGGGGTGATCCCAAACTGGAGGCGGCCGCCGTGTCGGACCCCGCACACATCCGCCAAGGTGCGGCGGGCGCGCACGTCTCCAAAATTCAACAGGCGCTCATCGACCTCGACGATGCCGTGATCGACGCGGGCGAGTTGCAGAGCCTGCTGTACGGTCCGTCGACCGCCGGCGCGGTGCTCGCCTATAAGCAGAGGCGCGACATCGTCAACCGCAGCTACCAAACCCAAGCGGACAACATCGTCGGCAAAATGACGATGGCTTCGCTCGACGGGGAGATGCTGGCGCTGGAACGTCAGGGGCGGGAACTCTCCCTGCACATCGAAGGGCCGTTCACCGCGCCCCAGCCGCGGGCACCCGCCGCCTTCCGACTCGGGTTTGCCCTGGCCAACTTCGGGCCGGTGGCGC
>CAXUNV010000710.1:0-2175 GCA_964252355.1 uncultured Chthoniobacterales bacterium
GCCGGTGATGTTACGGACGCCGACCCGGGCAAAGATCTTGTACCGGTTCTCCATCTCGTTGATGACCCAGCGAAGCGCCAGCAGGACCTTCTTCGGGTCGGTCACCACCGGCATAACCAAATGGGGCAATGTGTTGTAAACCTGCATCTCGACCACTTTCGGGTCGATCATGACGAAGCGGAGTTCGTCGGGCTTAAACCGGTAGAGGATGCTGGCGATCACCGCGTTGACGCAGACGCTCTTGCCGCTCCCGGTGGTGCCGGCGATGAGGCAATGCGGCATCTGGGCCAGATCGCCCAGAATGATCTTGCCATACACGTCTTTGCCGAGCACCACCGGGATGCGGTACTTGGTCTGCGCCCACTCTTCCGATTCCAGGATTTCGCGCAGGATGACCTTCACCTTTTTGGCGTTGGCGATTTCGATGCCCACGGTGTCCTTGCCCGGGATCGGCGCCAGGATGTTGATGCGCTCCGCACGCGTCGCCCGCGCCAAGTCGCGCTCCAGACTCGAGATCTTATCCACGCGGACTCCGCGGGCCGGGTAGACCTCGTAGCGCGTGATCGTCGGCCCGCGCGTGATGTCGCCCGCGGTCGCTTCGATGTTGAACTGCTTAAGGGTGTCGATCAGCGTATTTTGGATGGCCTTGAGTTCGGCAGGGTCGGCGGCTTTGCGCGCTTCGACGTCGATCCGGTCAAGCAGGTCGAGGGTCGGCAGTTCGTAATGGGTGAGGGCCTGGACGGGGAGCGCCGGGGCGGCGCCCTGGCCCTTCGGCGGCGCCAGGACCGGCGGCGCCTTGGCCGGGACCGTCGCCGAGGCGTCGATGATCTTTGGTTCCGGGTACGCGACGCCCGGGGCGGCGTCCCCGTCGTCGATCGCCACGCCCTTGCGTTTGAGTTCCTTCTCTTGCTTCCGGATCTCGCGCTCGATGCGTTTCTGGTCCGCGTCCAAACGTCCCCGGGTATCTGCGGCTTCCAACCGGCGCCGCTCACGCGCCCGCTTGAAGTGGGCGATCAACCCGGCGAAAGACGCGCGCATGGCGGCCAGCGCCTGTTTCAAGGCATGCACCGGGCGGATGCCCGTCAGCCAGATGAGACTGATTGCGTAAACGACGCCGAGGGCGATGAGCGAACCAATCTGCCCCAGCAGGCCTTGCACGAACACGCCGCCCACGTAGTGGCCCACGTAACCGCCCGAGCCCGGAATGTTGAACTCGCGCTTCCAGGAACGCAGCCACCAAGGTTGCAGATGGGCGATGGCCGCGCCGGTCACCACGAAGACGAGCGCCCAGACCAGACGTTTGTCGATCCGGAAACCGTGGAAGAAAAGTTTGGCGCCCCCGAACCCGAGTAGGATCGTCGCCACCAGATAACTTGCCGCCCCCAAAGCGAAGTAGAGAAACCCGGCGATCACGGCCCCAGTCGGGCCGATGAAGTTTTGGGCGGGATTATTTGGCGGGTTCAGATGGCTGTACCAGACCCAGGCCGGCACGTCGTTGGCCTGGAACGAGATCAGGGACAAAAACAAGACGGTACCAACGCCGAGAAAGATGAGCCCAAAAACCTCATTCCATGCGTTGTGCTTCCTCGACTGCACCATTGCGCCCAGCTTAATTTTTTGTCCCCGCCTTTCAATCAGCATTCGGCCGATTCGCTTCCGTCATTATTAAAAAGTGGATGAGAGGCTTCATTTTCCGGTGTTTTTCTTTCGCGCATGACTTCCTGCCTGACTTTCGAACCGATTTACCAACCCCGCATCTGGGGCGGCCGCGATTTGGAGACGCTTTTCCACCGGCGCCTGCCGACGGCAGGACCTTACGGGGAAGCTTGGGAACTGGTCGACCGCGTCGAGGCGCAAAGCGTGGTCAACGCCGGGCCCTTCGCCGGCCGTCCTTTGCACGCGCTCTGGACCGACGCGCGTGCCGAAGTGTTCGGACCCGGCCTGAGCGGCGACCGGTTTCCGCTCTTGGTCAAGATCATCGATGCGGCCGAGATCCTCTCGGTCCAGGTTCACCCTCCCGCGGCCGTGGCTAAAAGCTTGGGCGGCGAGCCAAAAACCGAAGTCTGGTATTTCGCCGCGGTCCGCCCGGGAGCGGCGATCCACGTCGGCCTCAAGGATGGGGCGACGCGGGCGGGCGTCGGCGGCGAGGAGGTTTCCGAGGTGCTCCTGGGCCAG
>CAXUNV010000711.1:0-2175 GCA_964252355.1 uncultured Chthoniobacterales bacterium
ATCCTGAAACGGTGGGGGAACAAGGGAAAGGCGGGCGGGGAGTCAGGAGCCGGGAGCCGGAAGCCGGGAGCCGGGAGTTAAAACTTGGCCGAGGCAGGCCGCAAGGACGACTTTCTGGGGTGGGGCGGACACCCGGCCCGCCGGTGGCAGCTGCGTCTGCGGAAAGTGCCCGCGGGCCGGTTTGAGCCGGCGGCGTGACGGGCTTGGCCAGAACTGAGCCGAGCGAAGCGTCGATTGACAACTTCGGCCGGGGCTGGCGCCGCAAGGGTGGTTTGGGCCGGCTCAAACCGCCCGGCGCCCATTCAGCCCAAGAGCCGCTGCCGTCTGCCGGCCGGGTGTTCGCCCCACCAAGTCACCCGTGATTTTCGCCGACAGGAACGCCGCCCCTTCTAAAAAGCAAAAACTCCACCGAGGTGGAGTCTTGCGCCGGGACCGTGAACGTAGAGCCGGTTACGGGTTAAACCGGAATTTTACCTTGCCGCGTTTCGCCGCCGCCTTGGCTTTCCGGCGCACCTTTTGGTTCGGGGTTTCAAACGCCCGCAGCCGCCGCACTTCTTCCATGATACCCTCCGCATCAAGCTTGTTCTTGAGCCGTTTCAAGGCTCGATCGATCGGTTCTCCTTTGCGGACAGTCACTTCTGGCATAAAATGGTTCTGTTGATCAGGTCCTCTGGTGGTGCGAGGTCAAGACCTTACCTAGCGTTTGTGGGACCGTCAATCCGCGAGCGCGATTTCTTCCAGGGACGGGCCTCGGCGGCAGTGCCGAGACTTCTTTCAGGGGTGCCGGCGCCGGTTGCGGCTTGCAACCCTGGCTAATTTCGCTCAGGTCGCGGGTGCGGCGCGCTGATGCCGTACCTTCATGAACAGAACAGCTCTTTTTGGTCTAGGTTGCTTGGGCGTCTTGGTCGTTTTGGCTTTGGCGGTGGGCGGCTTCGTCGTGGGCGGATACAACAGCTTGGTGGGCGTGTCAGCCGGGGCGGACACCGCCTGGGCGCAAGTTCAGACGCAATACCAGCGCCGGGCCGACCTCATCCCCAACTTGGTCCGCACCGTGGAAGGAGCGGCCAACTTTGAGAAGTCGACGTTGCCGGACGTCGTCAACGCCCGCGCCAACGCCACCAAAGTGACCATCGACCCTTCCAAGGCCCCCAGCGATCCGCAAGCGCTGCAACGTTTTCAACAGGCCCAAGACGCCCTCTCCGGCACGCTGGGACGCCTCTTGGCCGTGAGCGAACGCTACCCGGAACTCAAGGCCAACAACAACTTTCGCGACCTGCAGGCCCAGATTGAGGGCACGGAAAACCGCATCGCCGTCGCGCGCGGCGACTTCAACCGCGCCGTCCAGAACTACAACGTGCGGGTGCGCACGTTCCCGACCGTGTTGTACGCTTCCCTCCTCGGATTCCAACCGAAGCCGTTCTTCCAAGGCGCCGCCGGTTCGGAAAACGCCCCGAGCGTGAGTTTTCCGTCGTTCAGCCCATCGCCGGCCCGTTGACGGCATGGTACCCGTGGCGGCTTCTTTGGGGGACGTCGTACCTCTAGGGTGTTACCTTGCGGCATGATCTCAGCACCCCAGAAGGGCGGTCGCGAGAGGGCGCCCGGGTGGAGTGCCCGGCGCGGGACGAACGGAGCGGCGCAGTCCGGGCGCCTTCGGCGGTTCCTGCCGTGGGTTGGCGTCTGTTTCACGTTGGTCTGGGCGTTGACCCGAGCCTTGGCGGCGGACGTCCCGCCCGCGCCCCGGCACTACTTCAACGACTACGCCAGGCTGGTACGACCCGACACGGCGGCTCGGCTCGACGCGCGTTTGGAGGCGTTTGAGCGCGAGACCTCGAACCAGATTGTCGTTGCCATTTTTCCTGCCCTCCCGGACGGCACCGACCAGTTTACGTTCACGGTAGACGTCTTCCGGGCGTGGCGCCCCGGGCAAGCCGGCCGCGACAATGGCGCCATCTTTTTTGTTTTCGTCAAAGACCACAAGCTCTGGATCCAGACCGGGCGTGGCTTGGAGGGCGCCTTGCCCGACGCGATCTGTAAGCGGATCACCGCCGACGAGGTCTCGCCGTTGTTCAAAGCTGGACGCTACGACGAAGGCATGGAGGCCGGCGTGAACGCGATGTTGGCCGCCACCCGCGGCGAGTACCGCGGCACCGTGCGCACCCACGCACAAGCAATGGC
>CAXUNV010000712.1:0-2167 GCA_964252355.1 uncultured Chthoniobacterales bacterium
CCCTGGCGCTGCCCGCCCTGACTTTCGCCGACGCGCTCACCTTGCACGTAGGGCCCGAAACGCTCCAGCTTCACCACGTGGCACCCGCCCACACGGACGGCGACGTGCTGGCGCATTTCACCCAGGCCAATGTGCTGCACATGGGCGACACCTTCTTCAACGGTTTTTACCCGTTCATCAACTACTCCAGCGGCGGCTGGATCGGCGGCATGGTCGCGGCGGCTGACCGCGGCTTGACGCTCTGCGATGCGCAGACCCGCGTGATCCCCGGCCACGGCCCACTGGGCAGCCCCGCCGATCTCCGGGCCGCCCGCGACATGCTCGCCACCGTCCAAAGCCGTCTTGAGACCCTCTTGGATGCCGGCAAAAGCGTGGACGAAGTGGTGGCAGCGGCACCGACCAAAGACCTCGACGACCGGTGGGGAAAGGGGCCCTTCACGGGCGCGGTCTTCACCCGCGTGGCCGCCGTCGGCATCCAACGCCACCGCCAAAGCGCAGGTTGAGCGCCCGCCTGGGAGAGGCCACGTCAGACCCGCGGTGGCCGCTGGGCGGTGCCCGTCGTCAAGACCGTTCACACCGTGCGTCCGGACCAGCCGCTCCTGTACTGCCCACCACTGCGGGGAGAGGACGCCAGGGAACCGTCATTTCTTGGATCAGGCCGGCATCATTGGTGCGCCAGTCATCCATGCCATCCAATGCTTCTGGACCGACCTTGACGCCGAGATGTTGGGAGATGTGCTGCGGACCCTGCATCAGTTCGCGGAAGTCGAACTCGTCGACCACGCGGAGGAGGGCTTTGACGACGGGCCTGATGGCCGCCTTACCCCGGAAAGGCTCGGCAACCAGCGGGTTTGCAGGACAACGTCGCCGGCCAGGTGCGTGAGCATCGCTTCAAGGTCTTTGCGCTGCATCGCCGCAGCGAAGGCGTTGATGTGGGTAAGATTCATGTGGGCAAAGCGGTGGGCTGAAAGGTTGGTCGATCGAACGTCAGGATGACTCCATGACGGCAGGCGCGGGGCGCCCACCATCCCCCGTCACCCGCCGCAAACTACGGGCTCGCGCGTTGGCCGAAAAGACGAGCGACCCTCGTTTTCCGCCATGTGGGATGCATGCAAGACCACGGAGCGCGCCTCCCGATCAAAGGCTCTGGCCTTCCTTGCTTTCCGTGCGGTCGACCGGGAGGGTGCGGCCGGATGCGAAACGTTTCACGACCATGGTGCCTTCTGGTGATGGCCTGCGCGGCGATCACGGCGTCCGCCGATGCCGCGTCTTCCCTACAGATTTCCAAAGCGGAATCGGACCGCATCGGGCGTAAGCTTTGGCAAAACGAGTGCGGCGGTTCGGTCGAGGGCCTGACCGCGTGGAACGCCGGGGAAGATTTCGCCTCGCTTGGCATCGGCCATTTCATCTGGTACCCACGGAGCCGGACGGGGCCGTTCCACGAAAGTTTTCCGGATCTACTCCGCTACCTAGAGGCGCAGGGGATCGCCTTACCAGGGTGGCTGCGCGAAACTGACGGTTGCCCCTGGGCGAACCGCGCCGCCTTCCTGGCAGATTTCCAGGGACCGCGGCTGCGCGAACTGCGGCGTCTGTTGGCGACGACCGTCGGCGAGCAGACGGGTTTCGCCGTCGAGCGGATGCGGCTCGCGCTGCCCGCGATGCTGCAAGCCGCACCCCCCGCATCTGCGCCGGCCATCCGCGCCCGTTTCGAGGCGTTGAGCCGCACCCCGCAGGGGCAGTACGCGTTGGTCGATTACGTCAACTTCAAGGGGGAGGGAACGTCGCCGACGGAGCGGTACGGTGGTCAAGGGTGGGGACTGTTGCAGGTGTTGGAAGGGATGGAGGACGGCGACCCGACCCCGGCAGCCTTCAGCCACGCCGCCGAACGGGTCCTGGTCCAACGGGTCCGGCGCTCGCCGCCGGAGCGGGGCGAAGGGCGGTGGTTGCCGGGCTGGCGTAACCGGGTCCGCAGCTATGCCGGGGGCTGAGGGACTGACACCCGGGCTTGCCGACGGTTGCCGTTCCCGTTCACCCTGAACGCATGCTCCACCGTTTGACCGCACGTCTCCTGGTGGCGCTGGGGTTCGCCGCGGCCTTGGCCGGTTGCGAGTCCACGCCACCGTACGCTTACCACTATGTGCCGGGAATGCCCGCGACCGTGTCAGGC
>CAXUNV010000713.1:0-2160 GCA_964252355.1 uncultured Chthoniobacterales bacterium
CCCTACCCATGCGGTCAGTAATAGCGGTGGAGCTAAGTCTCGATCCCTGGGTGGTCGGCGATGATTCGTTTTGCCGCTTCCCACAGATCGGGCAGGAACGCCTCGACGCGCCGGCGCCGGTCGCGCGACTCCGGAAAGGACGCGACGCCGAGGTCCGCAAGCAACGCTCCGTACGCCGCGTCGAACCGAGGCGTCCAGGCGGTTGGCGCGTCGGTCCACAGCGCTTTGCGGCACCTCGAGAAGGTCACCGTAATCCAAAAGACAGCTTCCCGGTGCAAGCCGCGCTCGATTAGTTCCCGGCTGCCGTCAACCGCGATCGGCCGGGCGGCGTTGCTCAGGTCCGAGGCGAACGGGAAAGGGGTCTGGACGACTGCCTTGGCCGCATCAAATGCGGCGGTCATCTCCGCGAGGTGATGCGCGACGCGCGCACGACTCACCCCGGCGCAGCCCAACAATCCTAGAAGTCGCTCGTAAAACGCCAGCTCGCGGCGCTCGGCCAACAGCTCGCGAACTGCCGCATAACGCCGTCGGACGGTCGGGTTTTGCAGCCCGGCGGTGAGCAGCACGTGGGTGGTGACGCCGGTGGGAAACACCCAACCGATGATCCGGTCGTGCAGCGGGGCTTCCGCCCGTATGGCGCGGTGTTGCTCGACGATGCGGTCCCTCGCATGACGGCAACGCCGAACCACCCACTCGCGCTTGGCGAAATCGCGCGACACCGCGGTTTGGAGCGCGGCCAAATGGCCGGACGGGTCCAGGAGCACGCTCCACGTCCGGAAAGGGCCGGCCAAGTGGTAATCGCCCAACACCCGTTCCGGCGAACGCAATTGCTCGGGAGAAAGGACGGTGACTTCCAACACCACGCCGCCCCAAACGAATTTACCGGTTCTGGGCGGTCGATTGCCGTCAGCGAAGACCACGTTCAAATCGATGTCCGATGTCTGGGGCAATTCGGCGTCGGCGGGCATCGCGCTGACCGAGCCAGCCAAGTAGGCGCCGTGAAAGCCCGGCCATCCACTGGCTTCCTTCACCGCCCAGCGCCGGGCAACTTCCTTGGCTTCGTGGACGAGCATAGGGCAAGAGTTAAGGGCATGAGGCCCCCGTGCGTATTCCTTCCGGCGAGCTAAGGTCCGAACCCGGACCGCGATTCCAAATTCTTAACGCGCGCCAAGACGTGCTGTCGGAGAACCTGGACCGCAGCGATGCATGTTTGCCGGTACAGTGTGGACGGCAACTCGGCGTCCAGAACATAACGTAAGGTCATCGCGTAGTCCGTCAGATCCCCAAGCGCCATCGGGAGCGCTGGCAACACCTCACCCAGACGCTTAAGCTCGACCGCCAACGCGTCTAGGTCGTGCGTGCGAGGGTAATGCCGGCCTTGGGCGTGGATGAGCGCCTTCAGCAACTTCTCGACCGCGGACTGCGCGTGCTGGCCGAACGGTACCTCCGGCAGTTCCCGCCACTGAAGGGGCGCTTCGTCGTCAGCCGCTCGTTGGAGCAGGCCGGCCGTGTGCGCATCCATGTGGCGCGATCAAAAGCTCACCGGCAGACTTGCTCCACTCCCTTCGGGTCCAGCCACCCTTCACGCCAAAGCGTGACGTTGGCTGCAGCCACGTCGGCAAAGATGTGGTTGAGCTGCCCGCGCCCGCGCAGGTAGGCATGCAGGTCGCTGACCAAAATGTCTTTGGAAAAAGGCAGATCGGCCAGCAAGGCTCGCAGGCGCCGCTGCAACGCCCCGCGGTCTTTGGAGGGCGCGTCGAGTAGCACCAAAAGGTCGAGGTCACTGTCCCAGCGGGCCTCGCCCCGCGCGCGGCTGCCGAAGGCGAGGACGGCGTGCGGGCGGCACGTGGCCACAAGGCGGTTCACCGCTTCCGTCACGATCGACGGCGTCAGTTGAAGGAGGGTGTCGCCTGCTGGTGGCATGACTCCGAGCGTAAACTTTTGTTGAGTTCACGTAAACTCTGAAGGTCCGGAGGGTGGCGGTTGCACGGAGTTTCCGGATGCGAAGTGCAGGGTTGAGACCTCGCGGTGCGGAACGCCGTGCGGGGTGGGTAGGCGCTGCGCGCATCGCCGATCGCAAATGGCAAAGGCCTGATGAAAAGGACGGAGGGGGCGCCCGGCGGAGCCGCCCCAAGAGGGTCGCCGCGCGCGACGCAAGGG
>CAXUNV010000714.1:0-2150 GCA_964252355.1 uncultured Chthoniobacterales bacterium
CCCCCACGCCTGCTTGCCGACCCTCGCCATGAAATCCCGTCCTGCTTCCCCCATCCGCCGCCTGCACGTCAGCGAGAACCGCCGGTTTTTGGTCCGCGACGACGGACGGCCGTTCTCCTGGTTTGGTGATACCGCTTGGGAACTTTTTCACCGCCTGACCCGTGAGGAGGCCGATTGGTACCTGCGCCGTCGCCGTGAGCAGGGGTTCACCGTGATCCAAGCGGTGGCCTTGGCAGAATTCGAGGGCATCCGGCGTCCCAACGCCTATGGCGATTATGCGTTGGTCGACGAAGACCCGGCGCGACCTGGCGAAGGCTACTTCAGCCACGTCGACTTCGTGGTCGCGCACGCCAACGCGCTCGGGCTCACGATCGGTTTTCTCCCGACCTGGGGAGACAAGGTGGGCCGCACGCACGGCGACGGCCCAGCGATCTTTTCCGTTGGGACGGCGCGGCGCTACGGCCAGTTTCTCGGGGAACGCTACCGCGGCGCCGACTTGGTCTGGATCTTGGGTGGCGACCGCTTGGTCGATGACGACGAAAAGCGGGCCATCTGGCGGGCGCTGGGCGAAGGAGTGCGGGACGGCGACGGCGGCGCGCACTTAGTCACCTTCCATCCGCGAGGCGGGGACGACGCTGCGTCCACGTCGTCGGCGGCGTTTCCGAACGACGACCCGCTGCTCGACTTCAACATGCGCCAGAACGGCCACGGGCCAGCGACCGCGACTTGGCGCCGCATCGCCGACGATTACGCCGCGGCGCCCATCAAACCGGTGTTGGACGGCGAACCGTTGTACGAGGATCACCCCCTGGCTTTTGATGCGCCCAACCTCGGGTATTCGCACGCGCACGACGTCCGCAGCTACCTTTATCTGGACCTCTTTGCCGGCGCGTTCGGGCACACTTACGGTCACCACACCGTTTGGCAATTTCACGAGGCGAAGCACGGTGCGGGCGTCAATCGGCCGGTGGCGGATTGGCGGCAGGCGCTCGAGGCACCTGGCGCCGGCGCGATCGGGCACGCGCGCCACCTCTTGGAGAGCCGACCATTTCTCAGCAGGGTACCCGCTCCCGAGATCGTCGTGCCAGACCCGGTGGAGTCCGTGGTGCCGGGTGCCGGGTTGCGCCGGGTTGGGGCGACCCGGGATGCCAAGGGGAGTTATGCCTTCGTTTACGGCTCGGTGGCCCGGCCTTGCGTCGTCCGGGTGAGGGATTTGGCGGGCACGACGCTGCAGGCGTGGTTCTTCGACCCACGGACGGGGACCCACGCCGACTTGGGCCGGCACCGCGGTGGTGGACTCGTCGAATTCACCCCGCCCTGGGTGGGTGAACCCGCCGATTGGGTGCTGGTCGTCGACGACGCGGACGCCGGCTTTCCGCCGCCGGGCCAAGGCGAGGCGCGCCCGCCGGGCGACGGTTGCCGGCTAGCCGGGGTTAATGGGTAGACGCCGCGCGCAGGACGGCGCTCCGCGCATGGCAAACAGAAAATGACAAAGGGCGAGCGGGAAACATCCCAGGGCATTCCGGACGGGCGTCGAGGCGGGGTAGAGCTTCGCTCTGCCAAAGGTGGAAAATCTCCGTGCAGGATCTTTCACCCGGGTAGCCGCCCTGCCGTTACCGGCGGGGCACGAGACGCGCGCACGCGTTAGCCGGCGAAGCCGTCACCGGTGGGTCGCTTTGTACGCGTCGACGGCTTTTTGAATTTGGGCGCACGCCGCTTCCGGCGTCAAGGTACCGAGCACGAGCGAGTCTTGGGCCTGGAAGAATGCGTTCACGACTTCCTGCGGCAGGGCTTGGTCGGTCGGCAGGTACAAGCCGACGTCACCCTGCAGCCATTTGGCCATCTGCGCCGCGATCGGGCGGTTCTCCGGCGGCAAGACGCCGACGACGGCGCTCGGCGCGCCGAACGCCGCGATGTGGCGCTGGGCCACTTCGGGCGTGGTGATGAACGACGCCAGCAACAGGGCGGCTTTCTGCTCGTCTGGCTTTGCCTTCGACCAGAACTGGACCTGCTCCTGGAACCCGGAAACCCGCACCGGCTTCTGGTCGGCAGGCGCGAGGATGGGCACGTAGTTGTTGGGGTCCTCGTGCGCAGGGATGAGGTTTTGATCCTCAATCCAGGGACCCTGGAAAATCATCGCCGCCTTGTCC
>CAXUNV010000715.1:0-2146 GCA_964252355.1 uncultured Chthoniobacterales bacterium
CCCACCGGGGCGGGCGCGGCGGCCGTCGGCGCAGCCCCGGCGTTCTCGGGCGGGGCTGCGGCCGGCGCGGCCGCCACCGCCGGGTTTGCCGCGGACGCCACCGGCTCCTTCGCAGCCGGGGTGGGCGTGGGCACAGCCATCGGCGCAGCTGCAGGCCCGGCTTGCGCCACCACTTCGTCCGGACGCTTGCCTTCCATGGCCGGAACGGGCGTGGTCGGAGGCTCGGCGGGCGTTGTCGCCGCCAGCGCGGACGGAGCAGGTTGCCCGCTTGGCGGCACCATCGGGGAACTGCCCGTCGGTTCTTCCTTTCGCACCTCACCGCCGGCCACCGACGCCGGACTTGGGGTCGGCAGTGGCGTCTCCGCGCGCGCAGAGGCCTGAGCCGTCGACGAAGTGACCTCGGGAACCAACACGGGCGGCGACGGGACCGGTGCAGGTGCGGCGTTCAGCTTGTCGAGCATGGCCTCCGCCCTACGCTCCGAACGTTGGCGCTGCGATTCCGCCTGCCACCACTGGGTGGCAAGCAGCCCTGCGACCGCCGCAACCGCCACCACGGTAACCAACGCCACCAGGGCGCGCCGCCCGCGCCGCTTCTCTTCCCGCACCGTGTTTTCCGCGACGAAGTCGAACGGTTCGTCTAGACGGACGGGCGCGGGCGGGGCTTCGGTGACCGTGGCCGTCGCGGCAGCCGGGGTGGCTGCTTTCGGACGGAGTGGGGCCGGTGCAGGCGTCGTCACCTGAGCGGCCCGGCCACCGCCGGTCGCAGGAACATTTTCCAGGGCTAAAGCGGGAGTGTGCCCATCGTCGGACCGCGAGGGTTCGCGTCCCTCCAACAACAACAAGCGGGCCCAAGGCCAACGCCGGAGCAGGACTTCGTGAGTGAGGCTGACGACGGTCGTGCCGACCGGATCGGTCGCAGTCTGGAGAAGCCCAGCACCCACAAAGGCGTTGACCAAATGCTGTAACGCGCCGTCGCTGCTCACGGTGGCGTCGCTGATCGAGGCGAGTTTTCGCCACGGGGTTGGGCGGGACCGCACCGTCGATGAGGAAGTGGGCGCGTTCACCGTGGTGAGTTCACGCACCAGGAATTCAGCCATCCCCTGCTCCGGCGCGTCAAGACTAGCCAGGACGTGGCTGGCGTGCCGCGCCAAGGCGCCCCCCACCCGCCCGGCCTCTTCGTAATCCGTCCAGCGCAGCAGGCCATCGCCACGTTGCGCTTGGCGGGCCACGAGCCGGCTGATGAGGTGCTCGGTTTGGGGCAACGGCTCTGGCGCAGCCAGGGCTGCCGCCACGATCTCCTCATCCAAGGCGCGGGCGTCGCCGGGACGCTCAAACGCCAACCGACGCGCCGCAACCCGCCAACGCACCACGCGCGCAACGGCCGCAGCATTGGGCGGCGACAACTCGTAGCGCGCCTCACGGCCCAGGTACGCACCTAATCCGGGCAAAGCTTGAACCGACGCCACGAACTCCGCGTCGCAGGTCGCCACCAACACCACGCGCCCCGTCGCCAACATGGCCGCCACCGCGAGCCCATACCGGCGTTGGGCATCGGGACTGAAGCCACCGGTGAACAGGTCGTCCAACGGATCAATGACCAGCGCCAACTGCGCCGGCGGCTTCTCGTCCGCCAAACGGCGTTGGCGTCCAAGCTCCGCCGATTCGCGTCGTCCGTCCCGCTGGAAGTCCCGTTCCTGCTGATCCAGCCGCCGGTCAAGCCGTTCGTGGTTGATCTCGTCCAACGCCTCGACCAGCCGGCGTGCCGTCGCCTCGGGTTCACGAGCCAAATCGGCCGCCAGCGCCCGCCACCCTTCGGCTGAGCGAGGCGCGTCAAGCTCGGGAAACGCTTGGGCGCCAAGCAAAGCCGTGGCCAACGCCGCCAGCGGATCGCCGGTCGACCCCGCGGTTCCCGGTTGGGTGACGGCCCGCCGCCACGGCCCGCGCCGCTCGCCGACCCCGAGCCGGGTGAGCACGGGCAAAACCCCGGCCCGAACCAGGGAACTCTTGCCGACGCCGCTGCCGCCCACGACGGTAACGGCGGCTTTGCCCTGCGCCGTGCGCCGGTCCAACAGCGTTTGCACCTCGCGCGTTTCTTCGGTTCGCCCGTCAAACCAGGGCGAGTGCTCGGGCCCAAACGCGGCCAGAC
>CAXUNV010000716.1:0-2144 GCA_964252355.1 uncultured Chthoniobacterales bacterium
TTTTGGTAGTGCTCCACAAACAACCCGTACGCCGTCACGTCGTCTCCGTTCACCACCAACCCGTGCGCGGCGACGTTGTCCGTCCAGCCCACACCGTGGCCGTGGTCGGCGCGCCACGCCCAGACGTCGTCCAAAATCACGCGGCTGCTGTTGACCTCAAGGCTGGTGGTGGCTCGGCCCGGCGTGGCACCGCCGATGCGGAAGAACACGTCGGCCAGGAGCGTGGGGTTGGTTGGGTCAGAACCAAAGGCCCGCAGGGCCGGGGGGAACGGGATTTCGCCCAACTTGAGCAACGCTGGCGAGTTTACCGGACCGGCGTCGAAGAGCACGCCCGCAACCTTCACGCCCGGCACCCGGAGCACTTCCATCGCGGCGTTCCCGCGCGCTGGCACCAACGTCGGGAAACCCAACCCCAACACCACGGTGTTCGGCCACAGCACGCGCAGCGGTTCGTTCAGGTGGTAGATGCCGGGGGTCAGGACCAAGTGTTTGCCGAGGGCCAACGCCACGTTGATCTTCGCGGCGCTGTCGCCCGGTTTGGCGATGTAGAAGTTGCCGATCGGGACCGACGAACCTGTCGCGGGACCACTGCCCCAACTCGTCCCGGAAGAGTTTTGTTTGGTTGCGGGCACGAAAACGGCAAATTGGCCGTGGGCGTCGACGTAGAGGAACGGCTTTTCCCGGGTGACCGGGCTTTGTGGTAACGTGGTGTACGGCGGGTTAGGAAACGACTGCGCGGGCGCGCCGACTACGCCGGAGAAGACTTGGTTCCAGACGCCGTTGGTCCAACCGGCCTGGAGCACGCTGTTCCGCGTCAACCACTGCTGTTGCGAGCCGTTGAGCACTTGGTCCTCAATCAAGGAATCGGCGATGAAGCCCCCACTCGAGAAACCGCCGTACAACGGCATGAGCCAGAACAGGGGTGCGCCGCCCGTCTGCGGACCGGGACTCACGTGCATCCGGCGGAACGGGGCCGCTTGGGAGACAGCCCAACGCTCCGTTTGACCATCCCGGGGAATCACGTGCAGGTTTTCGGCCGAGCGCCAAAAATTGACCAGGGCGCTGTCGTTGAACACCCCGTTCTGACCGCCCGGTTCGCCTTGCCCGCCAACGCCCTCGGAATGGACGATGCCGTTGATCGTGACGTCGTCTGGAGATAATCCCAACCCGGCGACCGACGTGTAATAACCGACGGCCACATCCACTTGGTACGCGCCCGGCTTGAACAGGAAGGCCGTGCGGGTGGTGTTGAACTGGCTGTCGGGCAGCGATTGGACTTGGGACACCGCGTCGACCCGGGCTTGGATGGCGCTGGCGGACATGCTCGGATCGAAGATGACGACGTTCGGCCCAAAGTCGGGCGAGGCCGCCGAAGCGACATGGAGGGGAACGAACGCCAACCACGGGACAAGGAAAAGCTTGGAGGGACTCTTCATTGGGGAGGACAGTCGATGTGTCCATTTGCCGTTGTCAAACAGTGCGAGGGGATCACGGGCGTCTCGCCCGCGACTGGCGGGGACGCCGGTGCTCCCCTGCGCCTGAGTCGGGATGGTGGCGGCGTCCACAACGTGGGTTAGCCTCCGGCATGGGAACGTTTTCTTTCGTGACTGTCGACGTCTTCACCGATCGGCGCTTCGGTGGGAATCCTTTGGCGGTCTTCCCGGACGCCACCGGGTTATCAGATGGAGACATGCAGGCGTTGGCCAGAGAGTTCAACCTCAGCGAGACGACGTTCGTGCTTCCGCCCGAAGACCCGGCCAACACCGCCCGGGTGCGCATCTTCACGCCGCGCTCAGAACTGCCGTTTGCCGGTCACCCGAACGTCGGCACCGGTTTCGTCTTGGCGCAACAAGGCCGTGACCAGGACGGGATCATGCGCTTTGAGGAGCTTGCCGGGGTCGTGGAAGTGCGCGTGGAGCGAACCGCTGGTGGCGGGCTTAGCGGCGCCACCATCGACGCCCCGCAACCGCTCTCCTTAGGCGCGTCCCTCGCCGTGGAGGAGATCGCCGCCTGCGCTGGTTTGAGCCCTGAGGACCTCGTCGTCCGCGCGCATCCGCCGACCGTGGCGGGCGTGGGCACGCCGTTCGTCATCGCCGAGGTCGGCAACGAGGCATTGCGCCGGGCGCAGCCCGACGCTGGCCGGT
>CAXUNV010000717.1:0-2138 GCA_964252355.1 uncultured Chthoniobacterales bacterium
CCGCCGAGCATGAAGATACGCCGGCACGTGATCCGGGGCGTGTACGGCGAGCGGCTGGACGGGTTGTACCGGAACTGAACGGCTCGGGACTTGCGGCGGCCGGGCGGCTGGTGAATGGTTCTGTTCGCGCGACGGGCGGGAGGGCGGATGCCGACACTTGATCCGATCTGGGGACCGTACCGCGGCCCCGACGACGCCCGTTCGATGCTGTCCGGCTTCGTCGATCGCGCCTGCGGGCCAGCCGTCGGGATCGCCTGGGCGGCGGGCGGGCGGCTTTACCCGCTACGCGCGCCCGGGGTGGCCGGCTCCGGGCGGCGTCACGGCGCCCCCCCCCAGTGGCCCCCCGCCCCGCCGCCGCCGCTCAAGCCGCCGGTCGGCTTCTGGCCGCGGGTCTGGGCCGGCCTGCAATGGTGCATGGACCAGGAGGGCAAGGCCGCGCTCCAGGAGGCGCGGGCGAATCAGGCGATGGCGCAGGGCGTGAACCAGGTGCTCTCGCGGATGCTGCATTCGCATCAGGATGACGGGTTGGGCGTAGCGTTCGACATCCTGGCGATCGGGTTGTCGCTGGCGTTGATCCCGACGGGGATTGGGATGCTGGGCGTCCTCGGATTGGTGGGCGGTGGCATACTACTGGCTGCCGACGGTGGCGCTTATGCGATGGAGCTGGCCGGCGATGACGAAGGTGCCGAACGGATCAAGCAACGGACCGAGTACTTTCGGATCATGGGTACTCTGATGACATTGCCGGATATAGGTTGGAATGGAGTCAAAATGATTGGAGAAATCCGGGAAATTCAGGCAATGCGCGCAGTCAATCGGGCCACAGCGGTAGCTGCTGAGAATGCGGCTTCGCGGGCTGCGAGTGCCGCACGGGCACGCCGCTTGCAACAGGTCGCCGAGCGCGCTCACCTTCGCGCACAGATCCGCTCCGAACAGCTCGCGGCGCTTTTCAGATTAGAAGTGAGCGGGCGGGCGGTGGGCACCGGTTCCGTTGGCTTACTGGTTCGCGAGGAATGGCTGAACGACGAATCTGCGGCGCACGCCATTGCGCGTCGCTTGCAGATCCACACCACCACGGTGCACCGGTGAAGCCGCCCGGCGGCGGTTTGCGCCCGGCACCGCCGTGGTACCTCATCACCTTCGCTGTCGGCGTTCTAACGCTGCCGTTTCTTGGGATCGGGCTAGGTGGAGTTCTGCTTGCCCGCGCCGGACACGATCCGTTTGACTCCATCAACTATATAGGCACTCCTTGCTTGGCCGTTGCATTCGGCCTCGCTTATGCGATGCGGCTCATCTTCTGGAGGCGCTCGTCTTCAAGCTTAGCTGCGAGCGTCCGTAAGGCCTTGACGATAGTCATGGGATTCTTTGTCTTCGCGACAGCCTCTGCGATAGTTGTTTGCTTTATACCGGGAACAACACCCGGATGGGCGGTTTATTTTATCGTTCTAGCGACGCTGTCCCAAAGCGCAACGATTACTTGGTTAGTTAAGTACCGGACCGTCGAGTGAACGACGATCGGCTCGAACTGTCCGACCTCCGACCGGACAGTGCCGGTGGTCCGCCGCGCGGCGGCTTACGCCCGATCCCGGCGGGATACCTCCTTACTTTAGGTCTCGCCATTATCAGCTTTCCGTGTCTCGGCATCGGATTAGGCGGCGTCCTACTCGGCCGGGCAGGTCGTGACCCTTTCGACGCCTGGGGCGTGATTGGGATGACCTGCTTTGTCGCCTCGTACGGTCTTGGTTACGGTATGCGCTTCATCTTCTGGCGACGATCGTCGCCGGCGCTCGCCGCGGGCGTACGCAAGGCGTTGATCGGCGTCATGGCCGTGCTCTTCGTCGCCACTGTCGCCGCCGTGATCATCGCGTTCAGCCCGGGCGCGGCGCCCGGATGGGCTTTAGCCTTCATCGTCTTTGCCGTGCTCGCGCAGGTGCCGAACCTGATCTGGCTCATCCGCTACCGAAACGTGACCTAAGCCGCTGTAGGCACCTGTGCGAGTGCGTCAGGAGTCCGCCGGTCAGAGGAGGGAGCCTCACCCCGCCGGCGCGTCCGCGCCCGGCCCCGTGGCCGCCAGCCCCTGCTTCGCCGCGACGCTGCGCGGCAGCACTTCCATCGTCCAGTCACGCGCCGGTTGCAGG
>CAXUNV010000718.1:0-2132 GCA_964252355.1 uncultured Chthoniobacterales bacterium
TGCGCAAGGCCGAGGGGCAGGTCGGCTTCAAGCTTCACAAGCGGCGCTGGGTGGTTGTTTGATCGCGACCTTTCCCGTCAAGCCCCCTTCCTGTTGGCCCTTTCTTTCTGTGCGCTTGCGCCACCGCATCGCCGCCGGATCGTGGTTGTTTCCGCGGTCGGCCCTGCTGGCCGCCGCAACATGCGCCTCGAGACGAAGCACCTCCATGTGGAACGCGCGGTCCGGTTACCCGGCCGCAAGACCCAACCCGGGGTAGCCTGCGTCGCGTCCCGGCGGGGACGCCTGTGTCCGCCTTGGCGCGGCGGAACCGGTGCAGCCTGGTCCGATCAGCCCGCCACGGATGCGGCGCCGGTGGCCATCGGCCAGGCCTCGAACGGCTTGTTCCCCTTCCACATGGCATGCAGCACGACGCCGATCTTGCGCGCGACCGCCACCGCGGCCCGCTTGAACCCGAGGCGTTGGACCAGCCCGAGACCCCACTCCTTCAGCGCCGACGGTCGCTGGACCCGCACCAGCAAAGAAGCTGCAGCTTCGAACAGATAGCTGCGGAGAAGCTTGTCCCCGCGCTTGGACACGCCCGCGCTGCGGTCCATCTCGCCCGATTGGTGTCGCCTCGGTGTCAGCCCGAGGTAGGCTCCCACAGCGCGCGAGCGTCGGAAGTGCCCCGGCGCTTCGACGGCCGCCGAGAAGCTGGTGGCTACCACGACACCCACGCCCGGGCAGGTCATCAGCAGGCGGCAGGTCGCATCGCCCTTGGCCGCCTCCATCAGCTTGCGGTCCAATGCCGCGACCTGGTCGCGCACGGCCCGCCAGGCTGCCAGCAAGGGGTCGGCCACGGCCGCGAGCTCGGGCCTGTCCTGCACCTGCTCGCGCACCTTGACCTCGAACGCGCCGCCAGCCCGGCTCGTGACACGCAGGCCGAAGGTCCTGAGCAAGCTGCGCAACTGGTTGGACAGGTCCGTGGAGATGCCGACGAGCTGGGCCCGGGCACCCACCAGGTGACGCGTCGCATGGGCGGCCCAGCTTTTGACTCGTGCCTCCCGATACCAGCCCGTGCGCACCAGCTGCGCCAGTGTTTCAGCGTCGCGAGCGTCGGTCTTGTTGCGCTGCAGGGCAGTGGCGGCTCGTGCATGGCGGGCATCAAGAACCACCACCGGCACGCCAAGCTCCTTGAGCGAGTGGAACAGCCACGGCGCCAGCCGGCCCGTTTCCAATCCAACGCGTACCAGCCCTGGGGCGTGACGCCGCAGCGCCACAGCGAGCGCTTCCGGCTCGCTCGGCCGTTTGCCCTTCCAGACCAACTTGCCATGCTCGTCCAGTACATGGATCGCGGTATCCTTGTCCGACACGTCGAATGCTGCGTAGTGCACCATCATGCCCTCCCAGGGTGACGCGGGCGGCCCATCCGTCCGCATCGCACCCAGCTTGGCAGATCAGCCCACCGGGTCGCGATCAGCGCATGTGGAGCGCTTCTTCGCCTGGATCGGCCGAAACCGCCGCCTTTCCCGAGATATCGAACGGCTCGTCACCTCCGTGGAAGCCTTCATCTACGCCGCATCCAGCATCATCCTGCTACGCAGGCTGGCCCGTTGATGAACCGATCCGAAATGGCCTCTCAGTGCTGGGCCTTCGCATGAGTTCCGTGATGATACCCATGGGCAGGCCGGTCCACCCAAAAGGATCGACGAAGGCGAAGGCCGGGGCGGAGGGACTCTGCTGCAAACGAGATCGGATATGCCGGTTGTAGGCCTCCTCGAACGTCATTTGCTCATGCACGAAGATCTCTATGAAAGCGGGAATATGTCGCTGTTGCCGCAGGTGCTCGATGTTAGCGCGCAGAGCGTTGACTGCACGGCGCTTGCGCTCCACGAAATGGAATTCGCACGGTTTCTGCAACGGGTTCGTTGAAGGTCCGAGCGCTGCTTTGAGCGCCACGATCGGTGACCCATTTTCTCCCTGCCGGTAGCGACCTGGTCCGGCGAAGCCATCGATGTAGATAATGCGCTCAGAATTGCGGCCCCGGCTGACAATCGGAAACCAGGCGCGAAGGTAAGCACCGAGAACTTGCAGCTTGGCGGCGGTATGAGGCGCCAAATCCCAACTGCCGGCCGTCAGCTCGTTCGACAACGTGG
>CAXUNV010000719.1:0-2132 GCA_964252355.1 uncultured Chthoniobacterales bacterium
GCGAACACCTCCCCCGCCCGGCGTCGCATCTCCGGCCAATCCAACAACCCCGCCCGGGTGCGCGGCGCGTCGCCCAAAAAGAGGTTCTCCAACACCGAAAGGTCAGGACAGAGGCTGGTCTCTTGGTACATGCACGCGATCCCGAGTCGCCGGGCGTGGTGCGGGTTGCGGATCTCCACTGGCGCGCCGTCCAACGTCAGGCTGCCGCGGTCGGGCCGGTGGGCGCCGGCGATGATCTTGACCAACGTGCTTTTGCCCGCACCGTTCTCGCCCAAGAGTGCGTGCACCTCCCCTTTACGCAGGACGAAGTCGACCCCGTCCAACGCCGTGACCGTGCCAAAACGTTTGGCGATGCCGCGCATCTCCAGAAAAGCCGGCCGCGACGCGGATTCACTCGGCTGAGGTGAGGAGGCCGCCTGCGGTCCGACGCTATTCATACCAACCTTCCGGCGAATGCCGCAGGCCGTTGAACTGCGCCAAATCGTGCCCGAACCAAACCTGCGACCCAGTCCTTTCCGCCAACTGCCGGATCCGTTCGATCGTCCGTTCATACCCAAGCGAGTCGTAGACCACCCCTTGCGGGCGCACGGGCGGCCCGTAGTTGGCCGCACAATAGATCGCGTCCGAAGCCAGGACGATGCCGCCCGTGGCGGGCAAGCGGACGTGCAGCCCCAACATGCCGTGCGCGTGCCCGCCGCCCCAGTTCAAGACGGTAGCCGCGTCGCAGAGCACCCGCTCGGGCTCGTCCCGGCGCACGAACCGCCACTGAAGGTTTTGGCGGATCCAGTGATCGGTGTCGGCCCAGACGTAAGGCCCCATCCGTTCCTGCAGCGCGTAGGCCTGCAGGGCGGCGGAGAACTCGTCCTCGTGGACCAGGAGCGGTGAGCGATTGAAAAACTCGACGCAACCCGCGTGGTCGTTGTGCAGGTGAGAGAGCACCACGCAACGGAGGTCGTCCGGGCCGAGGCCCAAAGCCCGGAGACGGTTCGGCAGGTGGCACTCCTCGCCGCCACTCCAAGGGAAGAGGTCCTGGAACTCCTCCGGCCAACGCCCGCCCGGACCCATCGCCTGCGGGTGGCAGCCGGTGTCGAAGAGGATGGGGCCTTGCGCGTGTTCCAGCAGGTAGGCCGACACGGGGAACTCCACGAACTCACCGACCGGCCGCGGTTGGGTGCGGGAGGCCAACTGCCAACGGGCGATGAGCAGGGATTTGTCCATGCGCATGCGCCCAAGGTCCAGCACGTGCAAGCGGGTGGGACTCACGGGAAAGGAAAAAGACTACTTGCCTTTGGCACGACGGCGGGCCGTCAGGCCCGCCTAGAAATGGTAATTGTCGATGTTCTCCTTGGTGAACACCAAGGGTTCACCCAACAGGATCTGCAAGCCTTTGTCGGTCTTGAACGGTTTGAATTTCCCCAGGTGCCCGGCCGTGAATTCCTTGTCCTCGGACAATCCGGACGTCGCCAACTCGCGCGACGCGTAAACGGTGAGGTAACCGTGGGCCACCGGGTCCCAAAGGACGGCGCTCTTGATTTGGCCGTCCTTGAGGTAATCCCGGATGGCGTTCGGCGTGGAGTTGCCCACCACCGCAATCTTGCCGGTCAACCCCATCTGTTTGACGGCTTCGGCCGCCCCGGGCAACGCGGCGGTCGTGATCGCAAAGATGCCTTTCAAATTCGGACGGCTCTTCAGCAGGTCCTGCGTCTGCTGGAAGGCCAGCTGCTGATCTTCCTGACTCGGTTTGACGTCGACGATGTTGATGCCGGGGTGCTTGCTGGCGATGGTCCGGCGCATCGCCGCCAGCCACGCGGTCTGGTTCGGCGCCGTCAGGGTGGACGTCACCACGGCGACGTCGGCGGTGTCACCGACCTGTTTCACCATTTCTTCCACCAAGCTGGCGCCGAAGGCGTCGTAATTGACGAAGTTGACGAAGCCTTCCCGGAAATCGGCGTCGCCGTCCCAGGTCAGGACGTGGGTGCCCGCCGCCTTCGCCTTCTTGAGGACGGGCACGATCGCGGCCGGATCGTCCGACGCCACCGCAATCACGCTTGGCTTGGCCGAGATCGCGTTGTCGAGCATCTCAATCTGCTTGTCCACCTGGTCCGTCGTGGGTCCTTGCCAGATGACGGTGG
>CAXUNV010000720.1:0-2125 GCA_964252355.1 uncultured Chthoniobacterales bacterium
GCCGCCACCGTTCGGCGGGAGGCGCTGGTGATGTCGTTCGGCGACGTCTTCATCGTCCTGACCTTCCTGTTCGTCGGCATGGCGATGCTGACGCCGTTCATTCGCCGGCCGAAGCCCCTGCCGGCGGCGGCGGGCGCCAGCCCGCCTACGACCGGGAGGTCTTGCGCTACCCGCACATCGATCCGCAGACGCTCCTGCCACCCGCCGAGTCCCGCCTGGTGCGAGCCGACGTCCGGATGCGGGCGCGCCGCGTCGGGTACCTGCCGGGCGCAGGCGACGCCGTGCCCGAAAGCCTGCGCGACCTCGGTGTCGAAATCCGGTTGTTGGACCCCGACGTGGCCGGGACGGCGGAAGCTTTTGCAGGCTTGGACGCCCTGATCCTCGGCGTGCGCGCCCTGAACGTGCAGCCGCCCACCCGTTTGGCGGCCTGGGCGCCGACGCTGCGGGCCTACGCCGAGAACGGCGGCACCGTCATCGTCCAATACAACACCGCGCCCGTGGACGCCGCGCGTCTCCTGCCGTTCCCGCTGCGGATCGGCGCCGGGCGGGTCACGGACGAAGCGGCACCCGTGACCGTCCTCGCGCAGGACGATCCGTTGCTGACGACCCCAAACCGGATCAGCGCGGCGGATTGGACGGGCTGGGTGCAGGAGCGCGGCCTCTACTTCGCCGAGAGTTGGGATCCGGCATGGAGACCGCTGCTGGCCAGCCATGACCCCGGCGAGGCCGACCTCGCCGGCGGCCTGCTCGTGGCCGCGTGCGGCAAGGGACGGTTCATCTACACCGGCCTTTCGTTCTTCCGGCAACTGCCCGCGGGCGTGCCGGGCGCGCTGCGTCTGTTCGCCAACCTCATTTCCGCCGGTTCGCCAGCGCCATGAACGAGACGGACGGGGGTGCGCCCGTGCCCCTTTTCGGCAGTTGGCGACGGGCTTACGCGCTGGTCGTCGCCCTGCTCGCGGGGGAGGTGGCGCTGCTTTACGCGTTGACGCGCCTGTGGTCATGAGCCGCCTAGATTACGTCGTCCTCTTCACCACGCTGGCGGGCATCACGTTTTACGGGTGGTGGCGGACGCGCCAGGGAAGCACGCTAAGCCGTTACCTGAAGGGCGACGAGCGCACGGGTTGGGGCACCATCGGGCTGTCGGTGCTGGCGACCCAGGCCAGCGCGATCACGTTCCTTTCCCTCCCTGGACAGGCGTACGAGAGCGGCCCCGGTTTCGTGCAGAACTACTTCGGCCAGCCGTTGGCCTTGGTCGCCGTCTGCGCGTTCTTCGTCCCGGCCTACCAACGGTTGCGGGTGTTCACCGCTTACGAATACCTCGGGAACCGTTTTGATCAGAAAACCCGCCGCCTCGGCGCGGCGTTGTTTCTCATCCAGCGCGGGTTGGCCACCGGGATTACGATTTATGCGCCGGCCATCGTGCTCTCGGCGCTGCTCGGCTGGAGCCTGCGCGGGACGATCCTCCTGGCTGGCGCGCTGGTGCTCCTCTACACGACCACCGGAGGCTCGCGCGCGGTGAGCGTGACGCAGAAGGCGCAGCTGGCGGTGATCTTCGTCGGGATGTGCGCGGCGTTGGGCGTGTTGCTCCACCGGCTGCCGGCGGGCGTTTCGCTCGGCGAGGCCGTGTCGGTCGCCGGCAAGCTGGGCCGGCTCGATGCGGTCAGCTTCTCCTTCGACCCGGCGCGCCGTTACACCGTCTGGTCGGGGTTGTTGGGCGGGTTTTTCCTCGCGCTTTCCTACTTTGGCGCGGATCAGACGCAGGTGGGACGCTACCTCGCCGGCGATTCGGTGACGGGAAGCCGGCTCGGGCTCCTCTTCAACGCCCTGGTCAAGGTGCCGATGCAATCCTTCCTGCTGTTCATCGGCGTGATGGTCTTTGTTTTCTACCAGTGGGAACCGCCGCCGGTGCACTTCAACCGGCCGGCTTACGCGGCCGCCGTCGCCCGTCGGCAGGCCCTGGGAGAGCTGCAGAAGAACTACGAAGCGGCCTTCGCGGAGCAGCTCGCCCGCGTCGAGGCCTTGCGCGCGGCCCTGGCGAGGAAGGGTGACCCGAAGGCGCTCACCCAGGCGCAAGCCGACGCCCTCCAAGCCGAGGCGCGGGTCGGGGCGGTGCGCGACGCCGTGA
>CAXUNV010000721.1:0-1017 GCA_964252355.1 uncultured Chthoniobacterales bacterium
CGCCTCCCTCATCGATGGCGCGCGCCTCTCAGGCGCTACTTTACGGGTATTTCCGCACGGGCAACTCCACCGCTTGGAGAAAATCCTGCAACGCTGGCGCGCCGGGCGCTCGGGGGGCCACGCCTTGGTTGTGACCGAATCGGTCTTCAGCATGGATGGTGACCGCAGCGACCTCGCCGCCCTCGTCGAGATCAAAGACCGGTACGGGGCCGCCCTGCTCGTCGACGAAGCGCACGCCGCCGGCTTGATCGGTCCTCAGGGTGCCGGCTGCGCGGCGGCAGCGGGCTTGGCGGGTCGCATCGAAGTCCACATGGGCACGCTCAGCAAAGCCTTCGGCGTGAGCGGGGGTTATCTCGCGGGCAGCCGACCGCTGATCGACACCCTCGTCAACAAGGCGCGCACTTTCATCTACAGCACCGCGCCCCCGCCTGCCCTGGCCGCGGCGGCTCTGGCCGCGTTGGCGCTGGTGCGTTCGCCCGAAGGTGAGCGGTTGCGAACGGTCCTCGGCTCGCGGTTGGCGGCCTTTCATGAGGCGCTTGGCCCCGCCGTGCCGATTCCAGGATCGCCGTCCAGCGCGATCGTGCCCATTCATCTTGGGGAAGAACGTCGCAGCTTGGCCGCCGGCGAGGCCTTGCGGCAACGCGGTTTCTACGTGCCGGCCATCCGGTACCCGACCGTGCCGCGCGGCCGGGCCCGGCTGCGGGTCACGCTTTCGGCAACGCACGAGGCGGCAGCGGTGGCGGGATTGGCCGCAGCGTTGCGGGGAGTATTAGAGGCAGATGGAACGTGCGACGCTTAGCGTTCGGCGGCCGGGACCCGCGGGCGACCCGGTGGGGCGAAAACCCGGTCGGCAAAACCGGGCCGCCACCTTGAGGAAACCGCCGCCGGGAGGTTTAAGCCGGCGGCCTGACCGGCCAAGCTGATTTGAGTTTGGGACGTCCGACCAGGGACAAAAAACCGCAGACCAAAGACCGCGCACGCCCGCCAAGTGTTCTCTTGAACACATCTGGGCGCTGG
>CAXUNV010000721.1:1027-2124 GCA_964252355.1 uncultured Chthoniobacterales bacterium
TTTCTCTCGCATCAACCACTCCCGCGGGCGTTTTTCTTGCCCCCCCCGCCCCCCGGGCCCGCCACCCTTTCCAAAAAACCGAAGCCATGGCACTCTCCCTGTCCCGTATGCCGGTGCGCAAACACGATTACGACGAAAGTAAGATCAAGACGCTCTCTTCACTGGAGCACATCCGGATGCGCACCGGGATGTACATCGGCCGGCTCGGCGACGGCAGTCACTACGACGACGGCGTGTATGTGCTCGTCAAAGAGGTCGTCGACAACAGTATCGACGAGTTCATCATGGGCTACGGCAAGGCGGTCGAGATCAAGCTCGACCGCGAGACCGTGCGGGTGCGGGACTTTGGTCGGGGCATTCCGCTCGGGAAGGTGATCGACTGCGTGTCGCGGATCAACACCGGCGCCAAATACAACGACGAAGTCTTCCAGTTCAGCGTCGGCCTCAACGGCGTGGGTACCAAAGCCGTCAACGCCCTTTCCTCCCGTTTCGTCGTGACCAGCCGGCGGGATGGAGAGTTCTTCCGGGCCGAGTTTGAAAGGGGCGAACTCAAGCGGCAAACGCGCGGCAAGCAGGACGCACCGGACGGGACCGAAATGGTTTTTGAACCGGATCGCACCATCTTCAAAGATTACCATTTTCGAGACGAACACCTGCTCCGCCGGCTCCGGCTCTACACCTTTCTGAACGCCGGGCTGAAAATCGTGTTCAACGGCACGCCGTACAGCTCGACCAACGGCCTCAAAGACCTGCTCGGGGAAGAGGTCGGCGAGGACGCCATGTACCCGGTGCTACACCACCGGGAAAAGATGTTGGAGATTGCCTTCACCCACACCCACCGGCTTTCGGAGGATCATTATTCGTTCGTCAACGGGCAGTACACCTCGGACGGCGGGACTCACCTGAGCGCGTTCCGGGAAGGCATGCTCAAGGCCGTCAACGATTTCGCGAAGACGAAGTTCGACGGCGACGACGTCCGCGAAGGTTTGGTGGGTGCCGTCGCCATCCGGCTGAAGGATCCGATCTTTGAGTCGCAGACCAAGAACAAGCTTGGCAACACCGAGATCCGCACGGAACTCGTCAACGCCGTGCGCGAG
>CAXUNV010000722.1:0-2123 GCA_964252355.1 uncultured Chthoniobacterales bacterium
CTGGTTGGGGGGAGGGACGTGCAACGTTTGGCGTTCGGCGTGGACGGCCGCGCCACAGGTGACGCCGGTGGGGCGAAAACCCGGCCGGCCAACCCGGGCGGCCATCCTGGGGAGGCCGCCGCCGGGCGGTTTGAGCCGGCGCGAACGACCTCCGCGGACCGCCCCACCTTCGTCCCACCCCGGCGGCGGGTAAAGCAAGACACCTCTTGCCCTACCTATCCTTGGTAGTGGCGGGCGCCGTCAACGCCAAACGTTGCACGTCCCTCCCCCCAACCAGAGACCAGGGACAAGAGACCCGAAACGCGCGACCTTCCCTGGTGAACCCTTCGCGCGCCTTGGTGATCGGCACGGGCTTTGTCGGACGTCCCCTCGCCCGCCTCTTGCAGGCAAACGGCTGGGAGGTGACCGCGACCGTCCGATCTGCCGAGGCCGCGGCCGCGATGGCCGCCGCCGAAACGTTCCGCGTCCGCCCAGCCGACGTGACGCGCCCGGAAACCTTGACCGCCCTGGGCGCCTACGACCGGGTGTTCCACTGCGCCAGTTCCAGCCGGGGCGGCGCGCCGGAGTACCGAAAAATCTTCATCGAAGGCGTCCGCTGCCTGCAGCAGGCGTTTCCGGAGGCCCGCTTGACCCTGTGTGGCTCCACTTCGGTTTACGGCCAGACCGACGGCTCGGTGGTGGATGAGGCGTCGTTGACCGCGCCGGAGCGCGAGACCGGCCGGATCCTGCTCGAGGCCGAAACCCTTGTCCTGGCAGCCGGCGGCAGCGTCGTGCGCTTGGCCGGGCTTTACGGACCGGAACGCTGCGTGCCGTTACGCAAACTGTTGGAGGGAACGGCCGTGTTGGAGGGGGACGGCGAGCGTTGGTTGAACAACCTTCGCGGCGAAGATGCCGCCAGCGCCCTCCTGCACGTCGCGGCGCTGCCCGGCGGCGACGTCTACAACGCCTCTGACGACGAACCCGTCCGGCAACGCGATTGGTTTGGCTGGGTCTGCGCGCGCTTGGGTCGGCCTTTGCCGCCTCTCGGCCCGCGCGACTTTGGCCGCAAACGCGCCTGGACGCACAAGGCCGTGAGCAACGCCAAGCTCCGCGGGACGCGCTGGCGGCCCGCTTACCCCACCTTCCGCGAAGGCTTGGCGGAGTTGCTGGCGTCCATCAGCCAAACCTGACGGGCGTTCATCCCGTGCGGGTGGCTCGGCCCGGACCCCAGATCTATGGCGGGCCCTGGTCTACGCCGCACGCGCCTAGCCTCAAAGGTCGAGGTGCAGGTTCAACTGCACGTAAGGCGCACCTTTGCTGCGGAAGAGCGGCCCGGAGTGGAAGTAGTCGAAGTCGCGTTCGAAACTCCAGCCGGCGTTGGCCGACAAGGAAACGTGCTTTACCGGGACCAGGGTCGCGCCTACCCCGGCGCGGTATTCCCGGTACTCCACGACCGCGTTGTTGGTCCGGCGGTCGGCCGTCGGGCCGTTGCGGAAGGCGCCGCCCAGGAGTTCGCCGCCCGCAAAGACGCTCAGCGAGTCACTCAATTTGTACGAGATATTGGGGCGCGGAAAGATGGCGGAGATGTTGAGGCGATCCGTCGCGTCCCAGGTGAACCCGCCGCCCGGCAGCACCGGATATTCGTCCAAAATCGAGGCACGGGCACCCAGCACCAGGTTCAAAGAGCGCGTCAACGGAATCCCGACCCCGACCGTGGTGGGGATGTCGAAGGAGTTTTCCGTGATGTGGTCCCGGGTGAAATAGACGCCGGGCTCGGCCCGCAGGAGAAACCCGACGCGGTTGCCTTGCCAATACTCAACGCCGATCTCGCCGGCCACTTGATTCAGCGAGTAGGGCAACGCCGCGTTCGAGCGGGAGAAGTCGAACCGTTCGAGGGCGGGGCCGAACCGTAGGTACCAGTTGCCCGGCACAAGGCTCACCCGCCGGACGGCGTCCAATCGGTAGTGGTATTCGGCCTGGGACCCGATGCCGTTGTATCGTTTGAAACGGCTCCCAAAAGTGTAATCGCCCGTCAGATCAACGCTCCACAGCGGGACCTCAAAACTGGTGGTCGCGGGGGGTGGCGGTGCTACCGGGGCTTTGTCGCCGGCTTGGACAATTTGGCCGACGCCAAACGCCACTAG
>CAXUNV010000723.1:0-2121 GCA_964252355.1 uncultured Chthoniobacterales bacterium
CCGGTGCGCCCCGCCCGCCGGGCGTCGCGCACCGGTGGGGGCGGGGTTGCGGGCCGGGCGTCACCGCCGACGACCGTTCCAGTCGCAGCCCTCGCGGATACATCGACCAGCCCCGTCAGGCCTCAGCAATTAGCCGCCGAGAGGGTTGCCAAGCCGGGCGGCCGTTCCGTTCACCGAACGTTTTGGAAAGTCACCGGCAACCGAAAAGTCCCGGTGGTTTCCGGACGGAAGACCCATTTGGTCCGAAGCAAACGGATCATTTCCGCAGTGACTTTGTGTGGCCCTGGGTTGTCCAACACCCGCAGGTCCGTCACCTTTCCATGGTCGACCACAAAAAGGATGGTCGCCTCCGGCTGGTTCCCGCTTGGTGTGGTCACAACGCCTTTGGACGACTCGTAACACCGAAATGTGGTCGGGAGCGTGAACGACCGGCTGACGTCTTCCCGGAAGGTCCAGTTGGACCGAATCCAGGCCTCAGTTTCTCGCGTGGCGCGTCGTAGGTGCTCTGCAGGCGCCGTCGTCATTACCCGCGTGACCTTGCCGTGGTCCACCTCTACCCGGAAACGTAGCTTCGTCGGCAACCCGCCTTTTTGGCATTCCAGAACCTCATTCCAAGCCGTTGGGGAAAGTTTGGGTCGGGGTGAACGGATCAGCAGTGGACCGCTCGCGGCCCACAACGCGAACTCCCGTGCGAAAACGCCGCGCGAGTTGCCTCAACCCCTTGTCAAACGGCCATGAACAAAACGCAATTGCGCCAACTCGGCATGCTGGAGGGTTCGGCGCCGTGGCGCCAATGGGGCAACGACGTGGAACCGGAGGCCGTCAACCAGATGGCCAAGGCCTGCCGCTCGCCCGTGGCCGTCGCCGGCGCGCTCATGCCCGACGCCCACGTCGGCTACGGCCTGCCCATCGGCGGGGTGCTTGCCACCGCCGACTCGGTGATCCCGTACGCCGTGGGCGTCGACATCGCCTGCCGGATGAAGCTGAGCGTGCTCGACTTGCCGGTGGCGGCCTTGGACGACCGTCGCGACGCTTTACGCAAGGCTTTGGAAACCGAGACCCGCTTCGGCGTCGGCGCGGCGTTCAAACGGCGCCGGGAACACGCCGTCATGGACGACGACTGGGCCGTCAGCCCCGTCACCCGCCAAAACCGCGACCGGGCGGGGAGCCAACTCGGCACCAGCGGCAGTGGCAACCATTTCGTCGAGTTCGGCACCCTTACGGTGGACGATGCCTCCGTCGGATTGCCGGCGGGCGTCTACGTCGCGCTCTTGTCGCACAGCGGCAGCCGGGGCACGGGCGCCGCGGTCTGCAGCCATTACAGCAAACGCGCGGTGGAACTGCACCCGGAACTGCCCGACGACTTGCGGCGCTTGGCGTGGTTGGACCTCGCCACGGCGGATGGCCAGGAGTATTGGCACGCGATGGCGCTCATGGGTCGTTACGCCGCGGCCAACCACGCCTGCATCCACGCGCACGTGACGGCGCACCTCGGGGCGGAAGCGCTGCTCGACGTCGAAAACCACCACAACTTCGCTTGGCGCGAACGCCACGTCGTCGACGGCCGGGAACGCGCCTTGGTCGTGCACCGCAAGGGGGCAACCCCGGCCGGCCTGGACGCGCTCGGCGTGATTCCCGGGACCATGGCCTCGCCTGGCTACGTCGTGCGCGGCCGAGGCAACCCCGCGTCCTTACATTCGGCGTCGCACGGCGCCGGCCGGCGCATGAGCCGGAAACGCGCGCACGACACGCTCAGTTGGGCGGAAGCCAAACGCTTTTTGCAGGACCGCGGCGTCACCCTGCTGAGCGCCGGCCTCGATGAAGTGCCGTTTGCCTACAAAAGCATCGAGACGGTCATGGCGGCCCAGGCGGATCTGGTGACGCCGCTCGCCCGGTTCGACCCGCGCGTGGTCAAGATGAGCCCGGCAGGCGAACGCCCGGAGGATTGAGGCGGGCGCAACGCGCATCCGGCGGGCCCGCCCCAAAATGGCCTTTGGTCCCAGGGGAGCGCGGGCGTCCCGCCCGTTTTCGGCCGCCCGCACCCCGCCGTGGGCTTGGCGGCCCGATCGCCCGATGGCGGATGGCGCGGTCGCGGGGTCCGCGCCATCCCGCCAACGAATA
>CAXUNV010000724.1:0-2118 GCA_964252355.1 uncultured Chthoniobacterales bacterium
TGACGTCGGCAGGATTGTTGTTTAGTGTTCACTAAATAACCGAAGAGGCCATGGTCACTGCCCAACACTCTACACTCACTCGCCGCTCCTTCCTGCGTTCCCTCAGCGTCGCCGCGGCCGCGTTGGCCGTCACCTCCGGCACTTCCCGGCGTGCGCTGGGTCAAGCCGCCGGTCCATCGTCTGCCGACGGTGCCCCGCCCGCCGACGGCGCCTTCTCCGTGTCCACCCCCGACGGCCTGACGTTGGCGGCGCAGGCACAGGGCAACCCCGCCGCGGCGGAAATCCTGTTCATCCATGGCCTGCGCCAGAGCCGGCTAAGCTGGGACAAACAGTTCGCCGACCCGGCGCTGGCAAACTTGCGCTTGATCCGCTTCGACCTGCGCGGCCACGGGGATTCGGACAAGCCCAGCTCGCCCGACGCCTACGCGGATGCCGACCGGTGGGGAAACGACGTTGCCGCCGTGATCGCCGCGGCGAAGCTGCGCCGGCCCGTCCTCGTGGGCTGGTCGCTGGGCGGCTTCGTGGCCGGCGCGTACCTCCGGGCGTGTGGCGGTTCGCAGGTCGCCGGGATCAACCTAGTCGATGCCGTCACCAAGCTCTCGTCGGATCTCCTTACCCCGCTCGCGGGCACGTTCGCCCGCACCACTACTTCGCATGACTTAGCCGAACGTACCGCGGAAACGGCGGACTTTCTCGACGCCTGCTTCCACCAGCCGCCGACGGGCGTTGAACGGCAGCGCATGCTGGTCATCAACGGCATGACGGCACGCGCCGTGGGCGAGGGCTTCGTCAGAACCAGCACGCCCGACCTTGAACCCGTCTTCCAAGCCTACCCCGGTCCACTCCTGCTGACGCACGGGGTTCACGACCGGCTGGTTCGCCTAGCCATGTCGGAACGGATCAGGGCGCTCCGCCCGGACAGCCAGCTCTCGGTCTACGCGGAGAGCGGCCATAGTCCGTTCTACGAAGAGCCGATCCGGTTCGGACGGGAACTCTCCGCCTTCGTGAACGCTGCCAACGGAGGTTAAGAGCCTCGCCGTGACTTTAGATCGACGCACCATCCCAGCAAAACGTGCCGCCACCTCTGGCGCGGGGACGCATGGTGCTGGCGTGCCTGCTGACGGGGCGTCCGCGCCACCGTTCTTTCCCGGTTTTCGTGCCCTGGATCGCGACGCGGGCGGCGTGCGCTTCGCCGGCGTGATGGGCGGCGCCGGTCCGCCGGTGCTGCTTCTTCACGGCTTCCCCGAGACGCATGTCGCATGGCGTAAGGTCGCGCCGGTTTTGACACGCCACCACACCGTCATCATCCCCGACCTGCCGGGCTACGGCGCCAGCCGACCTCAGGCGATGACGCCGCGCTGGACCAAGCGACGGGTCGGCGTGGCGTTGGTGGCGCTTATGCGGGCGCTTGGACATGAGCGCTTCGCGCTCGCCGGGCACGACCGCGGCGCGCGCGCTGGCTACCGGTTGGCGCTCGACCATCCCGGCGTCGTGAATCGGTTCGCCTCACTGGCCGCGGTGCCGACGCTCGACGCGATGCAGGCGGTCGACTACCATTACGCCCAAAAAAACTACCACTGGTTCCTGCTGGCGCAGGCTGCGGACCTGCCCGAACGCCTGCTCGCCGCCGCGCCAGATGCGGTGATCGATCGAGCCTTCACGATCATGCAGGCGGAGAGCAGCGGCGTCATCGAGGCGCCGGCGAGGGAAGCTTACCGCGCCGCGTTCCGCGACCCGAGGGTACGACACGCCATGTGCGAGGATTATCGCGCGGCGGCCGATGAGGATCTTGCCTACGACCAAGCGGACCGCGCGGCAGGACGCAAGCTGGCTTGCCCCGTCCTCGTCCTCTGGCCACGCTCGGCAGAGGTCGCCGGTCGACCCAACCCGGTCGATGTTTGGAAGCGTTTGGCTGACGAGGTCACGGGCGCGGTGACGACCGGCAATCATCTTCAGCCGGAAGATCGCCCGGACGAGGTGACGGCCGCGCTCGTTCCGTTTTTCTCGCGCTAACCCGCTTGGCAAGCCGGTCGCTTAAACACGACGGGCGCTACCAAGGTCGGCTGCCCACCCACGGACAAAGCCCGCCCGCTTTGCCTTCGTCGCTTGGTCGGCGAC
>CAXUNV010000725.1:0-2109 GCA_964252355.1 uncultured Chthoniobacterales bacterium
GCTCGGCACCGCCCCCCTCCCCGCGCCGGCCCCGGGCTAACGCACACGCGCTGGACGACCGCCCCTTCCCGGAGCAAGGGGAAAGCATGCGCCTTTTCCCGACAAAACTCTTCACCGGTTTGGCGTGGCTCATCGCGGCCAGCATTGGCACCGCGGCGGCAGAGGACCTCCAAATCGTCTGCAACGCCAAAGGGCTGGCGTCCCTGCGGTTCGCTGGGCAAGAGTTCCTTGGCCAAGTCGGCAAAGATTCCCGGGGCGAACTGGTCATGGCCGACAACTACGCGGGCGATCCCAAGCCCCACTACGACCGGCCCAAGGCGAGCGACCGGCCGGAGCCAAACGTGCTCGCGCGCACCTATCCATGGGGTTCGGTGACCGCGCGGTACGTCGTGTCTGGGGACGATCTGGATGTGGTGGTCGAGGTGCATAACGGCTCCGACCGTCCGTTGGCCAAAGTCGGCGCGGAAGTCGGTTATGTGCAGTTTCCAGAACGACGCACCCCGGACGGCTGGGTCGACACCGACCCGCCGAAAAACGACGAGCGGATTGCCCCGACGGTGCTCGTCGCCAACTACGGCAACGGCCAACTCGTCGTCGTGACGCCCGCCGGGGTGACCCCGGCGTACACCCGTTGGGCCTCGAAGCAAGGTGCCGGCTACCCCCTGTCGGTCCAAAGCGTAGGCCCGGTCGGGCCGGGAGAGGACCTCCGGCTAGGCGTGAGTCTTCGCTTTCGCTCGCCGGGGGTGTCGCTGACGGAAATTGCTGCCGATACCTACGGGAGGTTCCGCGAGGCGCACCCCTTCGCGTTGCGTTGGCCGGACCGCCGGCCCATCGGGTCCTTGATCCTGGCACGAGCGAATACCAAATGGCCAACCAACCCGCGGGGCTGGTTGAACGACCCGAAGTTGGACGTCACGACGGCGGTGGGCCGGCGCAGCTTTTGGAACCGCCTCTTCCGCATGGTGGACGACACGGTGCGCAACCTGCAGGCGATGGGCGCGCAAGGCGTCATCCTTTGGGATCTGGAAGGCCAACAATTCCCTCAGGGCGAAGCGACGTACATCGGTGATCCGCGGCTGGTCGGTCGGCTCGCGCCGGAGATGGCCGCCGAAGCCGACGAGCTGTTCGCTCGTTTCACGCGCGCCGGTTTGCGCACCGGCGTCTGCCTACGGGCCGACACCGTCAACTTCCGGCCGAACGGGAGCGTTTACCAAAAGCCTTTTACCGACCCGGCAGCGCTCCGGGAGTCGCTCGACGCGCGCATCGCCGACGCCAAGAGACGCTGGGGCTGCACCCTCTTTTACATCGACTCGTACGGCGGCACCAGCGCGTACCAACCCGAGGTGCTCCAGCAGCTTCAAGAAAAATATGCCGACGTGCTGCTGATCCCGGAGTTCGAGCAGACGCTCACCTACGCGTACGCCGCGCCTTACAAGGAGCTCCGCCCTCTGGCAAAGTCAGCCGGCACCTCGGCCACGCCTTGGCGGGCCCGGGTGCTCTACCCTGAGGCGTTCACGGTCATCAACACGGCTGACGGTGACGTGGCCGGTCGGTACGACGAGTTGACCGCGGCGGTGCGGGCCGGCGACGTGCTGATGTTCCGCGCGTGGTTCCGCGACAAGGATTTCGATCTGGTGCGAGCGGCGGCGCGGGAGGGTGGGGCGGCGCGCCGGACAGACCAGCGGTAGGCCTGGCGCGGTCAGCGGCGACTCGGAAGCGGGCACCGCCTCCGCGACCGCTGTGAAAAGTCTAAATAATATGGAATATATGACGAATACGGTAACTAGTGCATCCACCCCGCGGTATGTTCCATCTCTCAACCCTCGTTCGTCGCGCGTGGCTCCCTTGCGCGCTTCTCCTGCCCACGTTGGCCTCGGCCCAGCTGCCTTTGCCGTCGCCCTCACCCTCACCCTCGCCGGCTAGTCCCGGCCCGGTCGCCATCCAGCTCAACCGGTACGGCCTGACCTCGCTCACCGTCGGCGGCGAGCAGTGGCTGGGCGTGCGCGCCAAAGGGGTCCTGGTCGGCGACTTCTTCACCTCCGTCTGGCGCAACGGCGCCAGCCAATCCAACTACGAAGGGCGCCTCACCTCCACCCTCTCCGGCAACAC
>CAXUNV010000726.1:0-2107 GCA_964252355.1 uncultured Chthoniobacterales bacterium
CCTTGCCCCCCTCCCCGTCCCAGAGTCCGAGGTGCCGAAGCACCTCCTGCTGGAACGCTTGCACCGGCCCGGGATGCACGATGTCCAAATCGTGAAGCGCGACGCCCAAAGTGAACGCCGCCGTGCGGGCGTGCCACTCCATCTCCAACACGCGATCGACGACGTCGGCCGTCTGAAACGCCTTCCCTTCGGGCGTGCCCGCTTCGTAAACGAAAGAGAACGTCTGCCGGACGGGCTCGTGCAACGCCGGCGGCAAATCCTCCAAAGCCCAGTCCCGAAAGCGCTCGATCATCGGGAGGCGCGTTTCGCCCAGCAACACATCTCCCGCATCCCCGGCGTCCGGCAGATAGGCATTATGCAGATGGTGCGAAAGCCCGGTCAAAAACGTCATGCCGACATCGGCGCCGTAAAACGGCGCGCAGAGCACGCCGTTGACCGCCACGACGGCGCAATGTTCCGCGTGGTTTTCGGCCGGTTCCAGCACGATGCGCTGGTGACCCGGCCGAGTTGCGCCCGCCCGCGGCTGCTCGGCTTGCAAGCGGGCAAACTCGGGCCTGCCGGCACCGTCGCCCGTCGCCCGTGGCAGATGCTCACCCAAGCGCGCGGCCAGAACCGGGTGCAAACACGGTTCAGCCTTCGTCAAAGCTTTCTGGAACAAGCCTGCGCGCGCGTCGGCATCGAGACCTCCGGCAATCAAGATGTCGGCATCGATCGCCCCCAAAAGGGTCGCGATGACGGCCGCGGTCGTTTCGTCCAACGCCACGGTCACCAACGGTTCGCCGGCCGCGAGCCGCGCCCACGCGCGCAAGAACAGCCGCTCCGCCACCGACCCAACTTTTCCGGCAGCCCGGATTCTCTTAAGGTCGTTGAGCGCACGCCAAAGCGGCAGTTGGCTTTCTAAGGGCGTCGCGGGCGGCCGTCTCGCCTCGCTGGCCCTGGACATCGTCGCCGGCATGGTCATTCCTAAACGGGAAGCGGGTTCAAGCAGGCTGCAGCGACCAACCCGCCGAAGTGGACCCGACGTTGGCCGGCAGGTACTCCGCGGCAACTTCGCGCAAGATCCCGATGCTGCGACGCATGAGCGCCTGGTCGATTTCGTGGACGTTAAAACCTTCGCCTAACCCGCGCAGCATCTGGATGGTCAACTCGCCGCCCAGGTGTTCTTGAAACTCGCGCAGGCCAGCCAACACGTTGATTTCGCCCTTCGTCTCCGAAGCGAGCTCCGGCGCGTAGAGCTGAAAACCCACGGCGGCAAGCACGTCGAGCACCCGACGCCACTCCCGCTCGAGGAGGAACCCCTTCAAGTGAGAATAAGTCACGTCCAACGCGATGCCGATGGCCACGGCCTCGCCATGCCGGACCCGGTATTCCGTCATCTGTTCGAGTTTGTGCGCCGACCAATGGCCAAAATCCAACGGCCGCGACGAGCCCATCTCGAACGGATCGCCGCCGGTGCAGATGTGCTGCACGTGCAGCTCCGCCGACCGATGCACCACGCGCTTCATGACGTCCATGTCGCGTTCCGCCAACGCCGGGGCGTTCGCTTCCAAGTCCTCGAAAAAGGCGACGTCTTTGATGAGCGCAACCTTGATGGCTTCGGCGATGCCGTTGCGCCACTCGCGGTCGGGCAACGTCAACAAGAAGTCGAAGTCGTTGATGACAGCCCAGGCGGGCGCGAAGGTGCCGACGAAATTCTTTTTGCCGAAGGCGTTGACGCCGTTCTTCACGCCGACGCCCGAATCGTCCTGGGACAAGGTGGTTGTCGGGATGCGCACCAAGCGGATGCCGCGGTGGGCCGTGGCCGCGGCAAACCCGACCAAGTCGAGCACCGCACCGCCCCCCACCACGGCGATGTAGGAGTGGCGGTCGAGCCCCGTGTCGTTGACGGCACGTTGGAGTTTGGTGACCAGTGCCGGGCTGTTCTTCGCCCCTTCGCCGCCCGGGACGAGGATTGGCGAAGCCACCAATTCCACCCGGCCGCGGTGACGGTCACAAAAGGCTTCGATCCGCGCCTTCACGGGGCAGTGCGTTTCCACGTCGGCATCAATGGCAAAGAGCACTTTGGCAGGACGCTTTCCGCCCGCCTGCGGCTTGAGCACCTCCAGCA
>CAXUNV010000727.1:0-2097 GCA_964252355.1 uncultured Chthoniobacterales bacterium
GGCGGGCGGAGGGCAATGCAGGGTGACGAGGTCCGCCCACGTCAAACCTTGGGCCAGCGTCACCTTCGGGAACGGGTCGGTCGAGGCCGGGGTCGGTTCAACCACGCGCACCTCGGCGCCGAGCGCGGCGAAGACGCGGGCGACGATCCGGCCGATCTGGCCATAACCGACCACAAGCGCGTCACGAGAACCGATCTCGCCGCCTAGTATCCGGCTCCAATCGCCGCCGCGCAGGCTGGCTGCAGAGACGTGGAATTGCCGGACGGCGGCCAGCGCCAGGGCGACCGTGAGTTCGGCGACGCCTTGCGCGTTGGCGCCGGCGGCCCGCAGTACCCGGACGCCGCGCGCCTCGGCGTCCGCGACCGGCACGTTGTCGACGCCCGTGCCGTTCCGGCTGATGGCCTTGAGGTCGGCGGCGGCGGCGAGCACCCGGGCGCTGATCGGTTCTACACCGGCCAACCAACCGACGCAGCCCGGCACAAGCTGCAAAAGTTCTTCCTCTTCCGGCAACCGCCCGGGCGGCCCGAAGGTGATCTCGTACCCGGCTTGACGAAGCCGGTCCACCTCCGGGTGACCACCCACGAGGGAGCGCGGGGTGACGAGCACGCGTTTCATGGGCGACCCGTGACGCGGGCGGCAATGGCGGAGAGTTCCTGAAAGCGGGCGGGGCTTGAGAGGTCGACCCCGAACACGTCGTCAACGACGCAACTCCAACCGTGGATGAAGTAGGCCCAGCCGTCGTGCACGGCCAGGAAGCGCGAGTCGCGTTGCGCCTCCGCGGCGTGCAGGAACTCGAGCGTGCCGCGGTAGTTGAGTTCCCAAACGATCCCGTTTTCCGGAAAGGTCGCGCCCTGCGGGAGTGGGGAACCCTCGCGATCTTTGCCTAGCCCAGTCGCGTTGATCACGAGGGATTCGGGCGGCAGGCGCCCCAGCAGACGGCCACCATCCTCGGCCGAACGCACGGCTTCGGTGACCAAGGCCGCAGAGATCACGAGTTCGCCCAAGTGCCGGAGTCGTTCGGTCGACGTGTCGGTGACGGTGACCTTCGCAGGGCGGCCCAGGGAGTGCTCGCCCTCCAACAAAAACCATGTGATGGCCACCCCGGCGCCGCCGGCACCCAGGCAGAGCACCTCGGGTCCCCCCTTCTCGAAATGCCCGGCGGGAAGCATGCCCGTGAGGGTGCGCCCGGCGGAGATCGGGTCCTTGGCTTGACCGATCAGGCGGCCGTCCCGTTTGGAGATGGAACTGACCTCGCGCATGGCTTGGGCAAACCAGTCGCACTCGTCGAACAGGTCGGACGCGGCCGCGTAAAGGTCGAGCTTGTGGGTGGTGACGAGGGCACCCCGCGAAAGGGGGTCCGCGCGGATGAACTCCACGGTTTCGCGGTAGCGCTCGGGCGGGGCGTGCAAGGGCAGGTCGATCCCGTGGATCTGGGCATCGCCGAACCCAAGTGCTCGCGCCCATTCCGGGAAGACCTTCATGATGGAGGAGCCGCCGGTGGAGACGCCGACGAAGTGGATGGTCGGCGCCGTGGCGGGGGGAAAGGCCATGGCGCACCATTGCCAAGATTGCGCAAGATTGCCAGGATTTGGAAGCACGTCCGCAGGGGACGAAGGAAGCGATCCACAGATTCAGGGGATTTTGGGGATGGAAGAAACGTCGGCGGGCTGACCCGCCGCGTGCTTGCCCGGGGCTTGGTGGCGCAGTACCGGACGCTCGCCGCCAACGCGGCCTCGATGGCCGTGGCGCGCCGGCTCGGCTTGGCGCCGCACGCCGCTAGCCTGGCCGTCCGGCTCGGTCCCCGAACAACCGCCTCGAATTGACGTGGCGTGAGGCTTCGGCGATGGGCCTTCCCAACCTTGCATCGTGAAGCGCTTCGAGTGTCCCGCTGGGGTAGACCCCAGGGAGACGTTGGCGTGAGACGCTTTCCTCGTCCCCTCAGGGTTGATTTTGAGCTTCTGAGACGGCGTTGTGAACGGGTCTAGACCCAACGGAGATAATCCGTCCGACCCATGCCCCCTTTGCGGCCACGGCCCCCGCCCCCCCCCCCGCCCGGGGGGGGGCGGTGAACCCCGCGCGCGGGAAGGGGGAACCCCC
>CAXUNV010000728.1:0-2093 GCA_964252355.1 uncultured Chthoniobacterales bacterium
TCAACCATGCACCCGACCGCGGCGAGGTCGCCGGCTTTGAATTTGGTCACTCCGCCCCCCACCTCCGCCCCCCGCCCGACGAGCTCATGACCCGGCACGACGGGGTAAGTCGTGCCCGGCCATTCGCTCCGGACCGTGTGCACGTCGGAATGGCAGACGCCGCAGTAAAGGATTTCGATGCCGACGTCCTTCGGCCCGGGCTCGCGCCGGCGGATGTTAAAGGGGGTCAAACCGGAGGTGGGCGAATGGGCGGCGTACGAACGGGTGGTGAATGCGACCATGGGTGTAAATGCGCCATCGTGGAAAATGCGCAAGGCCGTCAAGGTGGCGCGAGAGGTCGGGGGAAGGCCTGAACAAAAGGTCACAAAGGCGGCAAAAGGGGGACCAGGGCTGGAAAGGCCAACGGATACCATGGGGTCAGCGGCCGAATCGTGCGGCTCGCTTCGCCGGCAAGCGCGGGCCTACCCAAAAAGGATCCTTGAACAGAAGGAAACGAAGGAAACGAAGGGCGAGGTCAGGTTGACGGCCTATGCACGGTCGTGGGCCCGCGGCTAGGGTAGGCGGCCAGCCCGGACGGGGAACTCCTCTTCCCTTTGTGACCTTCCGTTTAGGCACTCTCTGCAGCCAGTGGGGGAGACGAGCTCAGGGAGTGGCGCGCCTCGCCAAAGATCGGCAGGGCAAGAGGTGTCTTGCCTGACCCGCCGCCGGGCCGGAACGGGGGGTGGATGCGCGCTGCCGGGTTCAAGGCCGCTTTCCCCAATTACGGGCGGGACGCCCGCGCTCCCTTGAAGCCGGGCGGGTCCCTTTTTCCCCCAGGTTTGTACCCTTCATTCCCTGCTATTGGTTGGTTCGTGTGGGCCCCGCTCAATAAACGTCCCGCCCGTAACGCTTGTCGGCCTTGAGACGGGTGACGTACGCCGCCGCGGCCTCCGCGTCCAAACCGCCGTGCCGCGCCACGACATCGTGCAACGCCGCATCGACGTCTTTCGCCATGCGGCTAGCGTCGCCGCAAACATAAAAGTGGGCGCCGTCTTCCAGCCAAGCCCAGAGTTCGGCACCGTGCTCCCGCATGCGGTGTTGCACGTAGACCTTGTCCGTGCCGTCCCGAGAAAAGGCAGTGCTCAGCTTCGTGAGGTGCCCGTCGGCCAGCATCGCCTCCAACTCGTCACGGTAGAAGAAGTCGTTGGCGGAGCGTCGCTCGCCGAAAAAAAGCCAGTTTCGCCCTTTGGCTCCGGTCGCACGCCGGTCGTGCAGAAACGCCCGGAACGGCGCCACGCCGGTGCCGGGGCCGACCATGATGATGGGGGTGTTGCCATCTTTGGGGAGGCGAAAACCGTGCGAGGTCTGGACAAAAACCGGTACCGGACCGTGGGCCCGGTCCGCCAAGAAGGTGGAACAGACGCCTTTGCGCGCCCGCCCGAACGCCTCGTAGCGCACGGAGGCCACGGTGAGGTGGACCTGTTCCGGGAACGCGTGGAGGCTGGACGAGATGGAATAGAGGCGCGGCGGAAGCTTGCGCAGATGGCCGACGAATTCCGCCGGGGAAAAGGTGACCGACGGAAAATCGGTCAACAGGTCGACGACCTCGCGGCCGTAAAGGTAGTGTTTGAGTGCCTCCTTGGCTTCCGGCTGCATGAGGTCGCGCAAGGTGACGTCCGAACTCCGCTCGGCGACGGCCTTCAACAAGGTCCCGGAAATTTTAGTGACCTCGTAATGGCGCAGCAGGGCCGTGCGGAGCGGGACTTCGCCGCCTTCGGGCGTGGGCACCGCTTCTTCGCCGTCGCGGTTCAGCGCGCGCAGCAACTCGTCCACGACCTGCGGGCAGTTGGTTGGCACGACGCCGAGGGCGTCGCCGACCTCGTAACTAAGGCCGGAACCCGCCAGCGAAAGCTCGTAGTGGCGCGTTTCTTTGTCGGACTCTTTCGCGGTGAGGAGGCGATTGGTCAGCAGCTTGGCAGGAAACGGGTTCTTTTTCCCATAGGCGGCCGGCGCCGGAGCTGCGGGCGCGACGGGCACAGGCCGCGGCGGGTGCGCGGCGGTGCCGGATTTGCCGGGGGAAGTCGGTCCTGGAAGGTGGCCAGCTTCATAAGGGC
>CAXUNV010000729.1:0-2092 GCA_964252355.1 uncultured Chthoniobacterales bacterium
GCCCCGACGCCCCCACCCGTGCCGGCGCGGTCCGACGTCTTCCGGTGCGGACGCCGCGACGCCGTGGATGCGCTCCGGCCGCGGGCGGAGCCGGTCCGCGAGATGGTGGACGCGCTGGTGATGGGCGTCACCGCGCTAAGTTCGGTCGAGGCGGCTTGGGCGTCGTTGGTCAAACCGACGGACGTGGTGGGCATTAAGGTTTGCACCAACGGCGCGCCGTTGTTCAGCACCCACCCGGAGGTGGTTGCCGCCATTTGCGAAGGTTTGGCGCAAGCCGGCGTGCCGCCGCAAAACGTGGTGGTCTTCGATCGGACCGAAGAAGGGTTGAAGACGGCCGGTTACCGCAGCAAAGGCGTTGGGTACCGCCTCTTCTGGACGGAGGGCAATTACGACCCTCAAGCCGTCGTCACTTCCCCGATCACCGGCAAGCTGATCTACGGCGATCTGTTGTTTGTGGGGCGCCGGGTCTCGAACTTCAAAGCGGAACTGCAGGGCAACCCCAAACGGGGTGGCGGTGGAAGCGACGACGATTTCAGCAATGAGAGCCACCTCAGCCGGATCATGACGAAGGTGGTGACCAAGGTCGTGAACGTGCCCACCCTCTCCGACCATTTCAGCTGCGGTTTGTCCGGCGCGCTCTACAACATGACAGTACAAAACGTGGATAATTGGCGCCGCCTGGTGCAAGAGCCCGCCAAGGGCGACCCCGACATCCCCGAGTTGTACGCCAACCCGCAACTCGGTCCCAAGGTCGTGATCACCATCATGGACGGCCTCATCGCGGCTTACGCCGGGGCTCCGGTCGGGGACCTCAACTACGCCGTGGCCTACGGCACTTTGCTCGCCAGCCGCGACCCGGTGGCGGTCGACGCGGTCGCCTTGCGTCAACTCGACGGGTGGCGTCGTGAAGCCAAGATGAATCCGGCGTCCAAAGACGCCAAATACGTGCAGACGGCGTTCAGCTACGGCTTGGGCAACGCGGACCCTGGCCGGATCGACGTGCGCGACCTGCGCTGACGCGTGCCGCCCGCCACCGATCCGGTCTTGGAGCGGACCCTGCTTCGCCTGTTGAAGCCGGTCTCCCGATCTTTCTACCTCAGCATCCGGTTTCTTCCGCCCCGGATCCGGCCCACGTTGGCCACGGCCTACTTGCTGGCCCGAGCGTCCGACACCGTCGCCGACGCGAACGGCACGGCCGTGGCGACCCGGGTAGAAACGCTCGCACGTTTTCCCGACGGCTTCAGCCCGGCGCCGGCCCCGCAGCTGCGCGAGTTGGTCGACGAGGTGTTGCGCCACCAAACGCCGGGGCCGGAACGGGCGCTCTTGGCCGCTTTGCCCGAGGTTTATGCCGCCGCCCGGGCGTTACCCCAAGCGCACCAACCGCTCGTCGCGGGGGTGCTGGAGCAGATCCTCAAAGGTCAGACCTTGGACCTCGTCCGGTTCGAGGGGCAAACGGCCACCAAGGCCCTCGCCACCGCGGCGGAACTCGACGAGTACACCTACTTGGTGGCGGGTTGCGTCGGCGAGTTCTGGACACGCCTCTGTTTCTTGGAATGGCCCGGGTACGCGCGGACCGCGCAACCGGAGATGCTGAGGCGGGCGAAGCGTTTCGGCCAGGGCCTGCAACTGGTGAACATCCTGCGGGACTTCCCGGCCGACCTACGCCACGGCCGTTGCTACTTGCCGATCCCCGACCCGGAACGTTTGGTGCGGCACCCTGAGCTGGCGCATCCGATCTACGCCGCTTGGCTCAGCCGTGCCCGGGCCCACTTGGCCGAGGCTTGGCGGTACACGGGAGACGTTCGCCCCGTCCGGGTGCGCTTTTCGTGCGCGCTCCCAGCCCTTCTGGGAGCCCGCACCCTGCAACGGTTACGGGCGATGACGCCGGGGGTGGCAGGCGTGAAGGTGGGCCGTGCCGAAGTTTACCGTCTGGTGCTGTGGTCGTTGCTGGCCGCCTTGGCCGGCCCCATCCACCGGCGTTTGCGCAAGACGGAGTTCGACGCGGGCGAGCGTTTCTAACCCGGGCGCTTTGCGCAGGCCAGAGGCCGAATGACAAGGCCAAATGATAAAGGCCAAAGGGGAGGGCCGGTGC
>CAXUNV010000730.1:0-2075 GCA_964252355.1 uncultured Chthoniobacterales bacterium
CGGCGCATGAACGGGCGCCGATCTCCGCTTGAGCTTTACCGCGGACGCGGCGACGCAGATTCCTAGAACCCATGAACGCCCTCATCCTGGCCGCCGGCTACGCCACCCGGCTTTATCCCCTGACCCTCAACCAGCCCAAACCGCTGCTCCCCGTCGCCGGCAAGCCGATGCTGCAATGGGTGGTCGAGCAATTGCACGGGATCCCGGACCTCTCGGCCGTCTTCATCGTCACCAACGGGAAGTTCGCGGGGCATTTTGCAAAGTGGGCGGACGGGTACGCCCCGCAGGCGCACGACCTTTCGTTCGTGGTGGTCGACGACGGTTCCACGTCCGACGCGGACAAGCTCGGCGCGATCGGCGACATCGGGTTCACCCTCGACCGGCACCCGGAGCTGACCCGGGAAGGCTTGCTCATCGTGGCCGGAGACAACCTGTTCAGCCAATCGCTCCGCGGCTTTGCCGAGTTCGCGCGCAGCCGCCCGGCCACCCTGGGCGTCTACGACGTCAAAGACTTGGCGCTGGCGCGCAAATACAACCGGTTGGCCACCAACCCGGCCGGCGTCATCACCGAGTTTGAGGAGAAACCCGAGAACCCGACCAGCACGTGGTGCGGCATCGCGCTTTACCACTATTCGCCCGAGACGTTGGCGCTGCTGCAGACCTACCTCGCCGAGGGTAACAACCCGGACCAACCCGGCCGCTTCATCGCTTGGCTCTATCCGCGGGTGGACGTCTCCACCTACCCGGTCGCGGGCCTCTGGTATGACGTCGGCAGCCACGAGTCATTGGCGGAGGCAAACCGGATTTTCGGCGAGAAACCAGCTTGAGGGTGCGGCGCTGCGCGCAAGGAAATTAGCCAATCGCAGATCGCAAAAACGGAAGGGCCGGTGCGGCGCGCTGCCACCCCGGCTCCAAGGGATTGCCGGCGTCCCGCCGGTCACGGGCGAGCCTCCGCCGTCGGCGACCGTGCTTGCCAGGTGACGTGGGTAGCGCGGACGCCCGCGTCCGTAACGGGAAATGCAGCCCCGCCCCGGGTCGCGATCCCCGGGTGTGGTGTCGTCTTCCGTGCATCGGCGGGACGCCGGCGCTCCCTTAGCCGCTTCGCGGCGGGTTAGGTTGACCTCGCCTTGCCCTACCAGTCTTCAGGCGGTAGACGCGTCCCCTGTCGTCACCGGCCCGCCGCCCAACCAAAAACCGGTAGACCACCCGCCCCTTTCAGGTGAGGATCCGCTTTTGTGCCTTCCTTGCGCGTCAAACTCGTCGTTGCCGTTGTCGCCGTCGTGCTCTTGGCCCTCGTGGCAACCCGGGTGCCGGTCGGTCCAGCCCTGCAGGAGTTCTGCGATGCGATCGGCGGTTTTGGCTTGGCTGGCGTCGCGCTCTTCGCACTGCTGCTGGCGGCGGGCTCCCTCGTGCTGCTTCCGGCCAGCCCGTTCATCATCGCTGCCGCTGCCGTCTTTGGTTTCTGGCTAGGCTTCCTCGCCGGGATGGCCGGCTTGGCGTTGGGCTCCACGGCCGGTTTTCTCCTGGCACGCGGCTTTCTGCGCCGGGAAATCTCTGCCCATCTCCGAAAACACCCGACCTTCGCCGGCATTGATCTGGCGATCGAGCGCGAGGGCTGGAAGATCATCATCCTCCTCCGGCTTTGCCCGATCCCGTTTGGCCTAGCCAATTACCTGTATGGGCTGACGGGAATCCGTTACCGCCCTTACTTGTTCACCACCCTGGCGGGCGGCCTGCCCTCGACGCTGCTCTTCTGCCACCTGGGCGCTGCCGGCAAAGCTGGCCTGCAGGCGCTCTCTTCGGGGCAACTGGGCCATGACGGTGGGCAGATGGCCCTGTTGGCGGTCAGCTTGGTCGCGACGGTTGCGGTCATCGTGTTCTTGCCGAGGTTCGCGCGCAGAGCCGTGGCTAAACACGCTAAGGTGACCATCCCGTCCTGAGGCTGAAGCGTTTGTTGTCTCTGGTTGGGGAAGGCGTCGTGCGACGTTTGCGGTTTGCGGTGTGGCATTCCTCTCGGCGATGGCCACCCCAAGATGGTTTGCACGGGCGACGCGGTGGCCCGCCCGCCACCCCGC
>CAXUNV010000731.1:0-2073 GCA_964252355.1 uncultured Chthoniobacterales bacterium
AAACCGCTACGGTTCTCGTCCCAACTAACCGTTATTGCCTCGGGAATGGGCCAAATTATTCCCGGCGCCGTGGTCGCCGGTGGGGGCGCGGCGGAGCCAGGGCGACGGTGCGCCCATGCCGGCCGGGAATAAATGGGGGACGGCCAAGTCGATTGAGGTAACGGGCCGTCTACCAACGGCGCCAAGCTAACCGCAACCAAACAAACCCAACCTTCCCAGGAGCCTCTTTGAAAATCTTCCTCCATTCCACCCAGACCTCGTCGACGGCGCCACGTCCGCAGGCCACCGAAACGTCGTCGGATTGTCACCCCTCGCGCGCTTTCCGCCGGCGCTCGTTTTTGAAAGGGTTGGGTGTGGCGGGCGCCGCTTGTCTGCCGGGCGCCGCTCTCCTCGCCGCACCAGGCGTCGCCACGGCCGGCAAATTTGGGCGTGGGCTCACCCAGGGTGACGTCGACATCCTCCGGTTTCTCGCCGCGGCCGAGATCTTGGAGGCGGACCTCTGGCGACAGTACCAAGAGTTGGCCGACGGCAACCCAGCCTACGCGGCCGCCCTAAATAAACTCGATGAGGACATGGTCCAATACGTCGACGACAACACGGACGACGAAGAGAGCCATGCCCATTTCCTTAACGCCTTCCTCGCATCGGTAGGTGCACCCCAGGTCGACCTGGAACGTTTCCGGACCCTTCGGGGCAGTCAAGCCACCGGAGCCGACAAATCCAAAAAGCGGCTCACCAACCTGCTTCACCTCAACGTCGACACCAGCTGGTACGTCCGGTACCGGAGCGAGGAAAACCCGGACTCCGGCGCGACTTTTCCCCAAGCGGTCGTCATCCGCGACAAGCCGGCCATCCCCGCGACCGACGCCGACCTCACCCCGGAAAAGCACCTCCAGGCGGTCGCCAACACCGCCGCGTTTCACTTCCCGACCGTCGAACAGGGCGGCGTCAGCCTCTACGGCTCGCTCATCCCCAAAGCGACGCGCAAGGTGGTCCTGCGGATCCTTTACGCGATCGGCGGCTCCGAGGTGAACCATTTCGCGGTCTGGCACGACAAGGCGGGCAACGCCGTCTCCGACGGGTTGGCACCATTGACCGACCCCCTCGCCCCCGACCTGACCTTTCCCAACCTCAACGACCGGACGCCCAAGGAGCTTTTCCAGACCAACCTGATCATGCCCGAGCCGTGCGACTTCATCGGCCACGAGACCTTGCCGGCATGTTCGATCGTGCGGCCGACCAAGACGTTTGCCGGCGGGGCGGTGGCGACCGCCACGTTCTTCAGCCAAATGAACCTGTTCGCGGGTCAGTCCCCGGCCTTCTTCGAAGAGTTTTTTGGACTGGCTTCGGCTGCCGACCGTGCCCGGCGTCAATTGGCAGGTGGCGACTTTGAACCCGAGGAGGATTAAGCGCAGCGCGGATCCTGGCGCTTTCAGTAGCCGGCAAAAATCTGTCCGACGGGCAGCTCCCACCCTGGCAGCAGGGGGTCATGAGAGTATCGGCTTGCCCCAACACCGCGACCGGCATTTCCGGGTCGGCCGTGCGGTGGTAAACCGCTACGGTCTTTTGCACGGGATCGATCACCCACAACTCGTCGACCCCGGCGGCGAGGTAGGTTTGGCGTTTGAGACCAAGGTCGAATCGCGCCGTCTTCGGCGAGAGAACTTCCACCACCAAGTCGGGCGCGCCGACCGCGCCGTGCGGCGTCAGGATGGAGCGGCGCGAGTCGCTCACGTAGAGGACGTCGGGCTGATAGACGTTCACGTCGTCGAGCTCGAGGTCGAGCGGCGCGTGGTAGACCACGCCGATGGGGTGCTCCTCCAGATACCGCGCCAAGAGGTAATAAAACCGACCGGAGTAATGTTGGTGGTCGCGGTTCGGTGCGGGTACCATGAACATGCGCCCGTCGATAAGCTGGTAACGCGGCCCGAGCTCCGGGACGTCGTAGTAGTCGTCCTTCGTCAGACGCCCCCGCGGACGTGTTTGCGGGGAGCTCATGCGAGAAGCATGGGCGCAACGTAAAACGGCGTCAACCGCGCGCGCGCGCTCTCGCCCGGCGCATCCGCCCCAGGG
>CAXUNV010000732.1:0-2067 GCA_964252355.1 uncultured Chthoniobacterales bacterium
CAGGGCGAAAACGTCTCCGAAATCGCGGCCGACGAACGGGCTGACCCGGCGTCCCAACGTCGGGTCGGTGGGATCGGCCGGCAGCGGCCGCACGTAGACCCGGTCGAACACGAAAGGGTCAGCGGCACCGCCGGTAAAATTTGGGTTGGGATCAGCAAGGGCGCGCAACGCCGCCGCGACCTGGTCTTGCAACCAAACGTACGCTTGTGCGGAAAGGGTCCCGCCCGGTTCGCGGCCCTGCAGGTTGAGGTAGACGTTGGCGGCGGGCCCGCTCGTCACCGCCCTGGCCGCGCTTGGATCAATCCCGGCGCTGGCCAGCACGCGGTTGAGGAGCACGGTCGTGTGGAAAGTGTCGAACCCGTGGTCGCTCACCACCAAAACGTCGCTCTTGGGCCGGCCGTTGGCGTCCGTCCCCACTCCCTCGATCACCCGTTGCACGAAGCGGTCGGCGGCTTCGTACGCGCGTCGCACGTACCCAGCGTAGCGCCGAACCTTAGCGGCGTCCTGGCCAAGTCCGACCGTTGCCGGGTCCTTCGGGTTCGAGGCCTGCCGCGGATCGGTCAACAGAAACTGATGCTCGGACCCGTCGGGTTGTTCGCTGTAGAGCATCACCAGGTCCGCGTCCCGGTTTTGCGCGATGGCGCGCAGGGCGACGCTCCCCTGGTACTCCGACCAAGAGGTGACTTGGTCCTCGTAAATGGCTTCGAGTTCGTCGTCGGCGAACGCCGCGAAACCCGGGGCGAGCCGTTGCACGATGCGGCCATCCGGCTGGGCAGCCCAGAACCCGACGTGGTCGTTGATGTCGTCGACGTCGCGCAACACGGGGGCCGCCACGTTCCGCGGAAGGTTGCTGGCGGCGTACCGGGCGATGTGGACCGTGGAAAGGTCCGGCGCCAACCGGCTGACGTAAAAAGCCGTGCCCGCCCTCCTGGCGCTTCCCTCAAGGTAGAAGCGGCTGGACCGCCCGCCACCGGCCCGGACGACGGCGGGGCCGGTCGCAGGTGGGGAAAACGGACCGGCCCGGATCCCCCCCGGGGCGGCGGCGAAAAAAACGAGGGGGTCGGTAGCACCCCCCCCTGCGGTGTCGAGCGCGACCACCCCAATCTCGTCCATCACGGGGTTCGCTCCGGCCGGACCAGGACCGGTGAGGGAGAAAAGGTCGAGCGGAGACCTCTTTTGTTGGGCCGCACGGAAGGGAAATCCGGCTTGGCGCAACGCGTCCAGGGTCGCGGGCGGGGCAGGGCCGAAATCCGCCGCCGTCAGCGCGAAACCCTTGGCGGCAACGCCGGCGGGTTCGCCGTAGGGCACGGTGTAATCGACGGTCCGTTCGCTCGCCGGCTGCACGACCGCGCCCTCGTTTCCCGGCATGGTCACGTCGAGGCCGTCAGCGCCGGGGAACGTCGCGCAGACCACCTTCTTTCCCGCTTTCCGGAGCGCCACCCAGATCGGTTCGGCCGTCGGACGATCGGCCGGTGCCGGCCCTTGGAGGCGGTAACCCCCGATCGGGGCGGCGAACCCGCTGAGCGTGCCGCCCAGGGGGCTGGCAACGGGGTGAAAGGCATTGGCCGGGATGTCGTTGCGGGCCGCCGTCGACCCCGTCGCAATGGCGATGTGGCCGGCGGCGGTGAGCGACGGCGTGACCGTGACGTTTTGGCGGGCGTGCACGCCGCGCGCGCGCAGCAGGCCGATCCCGCGGTCGGCCGGCAGGGCGCCGCTTCTCAAGTAATCCTCGAGGAAGCCGGGAGTCGCCCCGTCGAGCGAGATCAGGATCACTTTGGGCGTGGCGTGCAGCGGCGCGTTGGCCAACCCGGCCAGCGCGAGCACCGCCGCCCACGCGGGTGCGCGCCATCGCCAAAACGGGTTTTGACGTGGCGGTTGGGGCATGCCGGCGAGACGGTTGGGAGCCGCAAAGCAAGGTGCCAGGGCATGCGAAATTAACCAATCGCCAATTTGTGACGCTTCCGCCGTTTTGAGGCGGAGGAGAGCCGGTGCGCCACCTCTCGATGGAGGGGAGGGGGGGGGGGGGGGCCCCGCCGGGGCGGCGCCCCGCCCGGCGCCGGGGGGCGG
>CAXUNV010000733.1:0-2062 GCA_964252355.1 uncultured Chthoniobacterales bacterium
CTGGAAAATACTTGAACAGCGCCGGGCAGAGCCAGCCTTCCATGCCTTTCTCCGGCCAAGTGTACCAGGTGCCGCCGTACTCCGCTCTCCCGCGCACGAACCGGGCGGTGTACCCCGGGAAGGGCTCCGCCGAGAAAACCAATCTCACGCCTTCCGCAGCCCTGGGCACCGTCTCCGTGAGGACATCCAAGATGGCGTCGGCACCAGCGACGAAGGGCTCGCGCACCAACCCCACCCGGGCGTCGTCGAACATCCAAGTGCCGTGGTCGCGGTACGGCCAGATGACCAAAAGCGAGTTCACCACCGGGCGTTCGCCTCGCGCCAACCGCTCGGCTTCTCCCACCACCAAAACGCCGGCAAGCGCCAGCCCGACCCAGGCACGGCATCCGGGATGGCGCATGCGCCCACCCTAAAGGCAAACCGAGCCTGACGCCATCCCTGGATGCGGCCGGAAGGGGTGCGTGGCGAACCGCGCCGCCGTTCACCGGCCCGTCGGGAATGATCCACTTGCGGTTTGACGTCGGGTGGAGCGACTATCTGTTCCCGGCATCCCCCCCATGTCCCAAACAATTTGCCTGATCGGCGCTTTCGACACCAAAGGCCCAGACCACGCCTACCTACGCGAAGCGATCCTCGCGCGCGGCCACCAAGTTTTATCTGTCAATATCGGCACGCGCGGCAGCACCCCGCTATTCCCGGTCGACGTCGAGACCGACGCCCTCTTGGCCGAATCGGGTCACGACCTTCGCGATCTCCTGGCCGGGAATGACAAAGGCGCCGCGATGCGCGCCCTGGACGCCGCTGCGCCGATCGTGGTGCGCCGTCTGCATGCGGAAGGGCGCATCAAAGCCGTCATCGGCATGGGCGGTTCGGCCGGTTCCAGCATCATCGCTTCGGCCATGCGGGCGCTGCCGATCGGGGTTCCCAAAGTGCTGGTGTCGACCGTGGCGTCCGGGGACGTCTCTTTTTACGTGCGGGGTAAAGACATCACCATGATGCCGTCCGTGGTCGACGTGGCCGGTTTGAACCGGATCTCCCGGCCGGTGTACGCCCGCGCGGCCGGCGCCGTCTGCGGCATGGTGGAAACGTTCGTACCGGACGGCGGCGACCGGCCCATCATCACCGCTTCCATGTTCGGCAACACCACCGACTGCGTGAACGCCTGCGTGGCCGCGTTGGACCGCGCAGGCTACGAGACGCTCGTCTTTCACGCCACCGGCACCGGCGGGCGCGCGATGGAGACCCTGGTTGCCGACGGCCTCGTCGACGGCGTGTTGGACGTGACCACCACCGAGTGGGCGGACGAACTTTGCGGCGGCGTCTTCAGCGCAGGTCCGGAACGGCTGGACGCGCCGGGCAAAGCCGGCGTACCGCACTTGGTCGTGCCTGGGTGCATCGACATGGTCAATTTCGGCGCGCCCGACACCGTGCCTTCGCGCTACCGCGAAGCCCGGCGCCTCTTTTACGAGTGGAACCCGTCCGTCACCCTCATGCGCACGAACGTCGAGGAAAACCGTCGCCTTGGCGAAATTTTCGCCAGCAAGGCCAACGCCGCCCGTGGCCCGGTCGCGTTCCTGGTGCCAAGGCGCGGGGTCTCCCTGCTTGACGGCGACGGCCAACGGTTCTGCGACCGCGCCGCGGACGAGGCTTTCCTGGAAGCGCTTCGCCAGACGCTTCGGCCGGGCATTCCCGTCCTCACCCTCGACCGCAACATCAACGATGGGGAGTTCGCCGCAGCTGCCGTCGCTTGCACCCTGCAGCTCGTGCGCGGCCAACCCGTCGCCCTCCCATGAATGCCGAGCCTCGCGAAAAGACTCTCGCCCGTTTCCGCGCCCAAGTGGCCCGCGGCGAACCGATCATCGGCGGCGGCGCCGGCACGGGCATCTCCGCTAAATTTGAAGAGGTGGGCGGTGTCGACCTCATCGTCATCTACAACAGCGGCCGTTACCGCATGGCCGGGCGCGGCTCCCTGGCCGGTTTGCTGCCGTTCGGCGACGCCAACGCCATCGTCGTGGAGATGGCTCGGGAAGTGTTGACGGTGGTGCGGCGGACCCCGGTGCTG
>CAXUNV010000734.1:0-2061 GCA_964252355.1 uncultured Chthoniobacterales bacterium
GCACCTCGCCCGTTTCGCCTAGGTGGACCCTTGGTTGGCAGCGCACCCGCCGCGGTTGGAATGGATTTTGGACGCCGACTGCGCGGAGGTGCCGGTGACGCATCCGCTCGTGGGCACGTTTCAAGAGGCCAGTGCGGCGGCGGGAGAACCTTTTGCCCTGTGGGGCATCGGGGCGCAGACCGACATGGGCTTTGCGACGGAGTTGGGCATGACGCCGAGCGTCAACTATGGTCCGGGCGACCCGAGCCAAGCGCACCAACCGAACGAACACGTCGCCTTGGGCGAGTTGGTCGCCTGCGCGAAGGTGATCGCCCTTACCGCGGCCCGTTGGTGCCGGTGAACCACCGCAAGGTTTATGAGCAAACGCGTGCTGCTGACCGGGGAAAGCTGGGTGACCAGTTCGACCCACGTGAAAGGTTTCGATTTCTTTTCCTCAAGCCATTACGCCACCGGCGCGGACGCGTTGGTGCGGGCGCTCGAACGCCATGGTGCAGAAGTGACCCACCTGCCGGGCCACGAAGCAGCGGCAAAATTCCCATTGGCTTTGGCGGAACTGCAACGGTTTGACGCCGTGATCTTGAGCGACATCGGCGCCAACACGCTACTCTTGCCGCCGCAGACGTTCCTCCAGGGCCAACGCGCGCCCAACCGCCTCTCGTTGTTGCGCGATTACGTGCGGTCGGGCGGCGGGCTGCTGATGGCGGGCGGTTACCTCAGTTTTCAAGGCATCTACGGGACGGCCCGTTATCACCGTACCCCGGTCGAGGAGGTCCTGCCGGTGACGATGCACCCGTTCGACGATCGGTTGGAGAAACCCGAAGGCGTGGTGCCCACGGTGACGAACGCGAATCATCCGATCCTGCGCGGGGTCCCGCCGGACTGGCCCTACCTGCTGGGCCTCAACGAACTCGTGGCCAAACCGGATGGGGAACTGTTGGCCACCGCCGACGGTCACCCGTTGCTGGTGGTCGGCAGCCATGGTGAAGGGCGGACGGCGGCGTGGGCATCCGACGTCGGGCCGCACTGGTGTCCGCAGGAGTTCGTGGATTGGGCCGGCTACGACGCGCTCTGGGGTGGGTTGCTGGGTTGGCTCGCGGAGGGGTGAAATTGCCTCAATTGTATGAATTGCAACGATTGCATCCGTGAGAAGGCATCCTTCGCCTACGCCCTCCTTCATTGTTACAATTGAGTCAATTGGTGCAGTTGAGGCAATTCTCCCTTCATTGGGTTTTTGCGATTTGCTAGGGTGCGCCTCGCTTGGCGCTTGAGGCGCTTGAGGCTCCAAGTCAGGATGCGGGAAACGTATGGCCTTCTGCGTTCCCCAACGTTTGCCCATCGGCGCAAGCGCGACGGAACAACGGGTTTTTGAGCTGTTGCGCCAAGAACTCCCGGACCGGTCGGTCGTCTACCACGAGACGAGCATCGACCGGCACCACCCGGCTTTTGTCGTCATCGACCCGGGTCAGGGGCTGCTCGTGGTCGAGGTGAAGCCTTGGTTTGCGCAAGACTTGGTGGCGGGCGACGCGCAATCGGTGACGGTGCGCGACCGGCGAGGCCGGCCCGTGCCGTGCCTGCACCCCCTGCGGCGCGCGCGCGAGCACGTGGAGCGGTTGCGAAAGCTTTGCGAGGGGACGGCGTGGGCGCGTCACCTCCTGCAAACGGAAGGGAATTTCGGGGCTTTCTGCTTTCCGGTCGGGTGTGTAGCGGTGATGGCGAACGCGACGCGCGCGCAGCTGCGCAACGCCGGCGGGGCTGGCAGTACCGGGTGGGACGCGGTTTTCCCGCCAGAAAAAGTGATCGCGCGCGACGAGTTGGAGGGGGCGTTTGCCGGCCAGCGGGCAGGCGGCCTGCGCCGGTTTTTCGAGCCGAGTTGGCCGTTTCCGGTGATGACAGCCTTTGAGGTGAGGGCGTTGCGCGCCATCATGCACCCCGAAGTCCGTCTCGCCGAGCTACCCTACCCCGCCCACGCGCGGGGAGGTAGCCCAGGGGAGCACGGGCGTCCCGCCCGTGCCCAAGCTGACGTGGGCACCCTGGCCGCGGACGGGCGGGACGCCCGTGCTC
>CAXUNV010000735.1:0-2055 GCA_964252355.1 uncultured Chthoniobacterales bacterium
GCGCCGTCCCGGTGTCGCTCGTCGGCACCTTCGCCGTCATGTCGGTGTTCGGGTTTTCGCTGAACAACCTCTCGCTCTTCGGGCTGGTGCTCGCGATCGGCATCGTGGTCGATGACGCCATCGTGGTGGTGGAAGCCGTCGAGCACAACATCGAGGAAGGGATGGAGCCGAAGGAGGCGACCCGCAAGGCGATGGACCAAGTCGGCGGCGCCGTCGTCGCCATCGCCGTGGTCTTGAGCGCGGTCTTCATCCCGACGGCGTTCATCTCCGGCATCACCGGTCAGTTTTACCGGCAGTTCGCCCTCACGATCGCGGTTTCGACGCTCATCTCGGCGTTCAACTCCCTCACGTTGAGCCCGGCGCTGGCCGGTCTGCTCCTGCGTCCGAAGGACGCCAAACCTGACCTCCTCACCCGCTTCTTCAACTTGGTCCTGGGCTGGTTGTTCCGCCTCTTCAACCGCGTCTTCGAAGCCGGCACCAACGCCTACACGTGGACCGTGCGCCGCCTGCTGCGCCTCGCGTTGATCGCCTTGGCCGTCTACGCCGGGCTCTTGGTCCTCACCGGTTTCTTGTTCAAGTCCGTCCCCGCCGGGTTTATTCCGGCACAGGACCAAGGCTACCTCATTGGCTTCGCCCAATTGCCTGACGGCGCCTCCTTGCAACGTTCCGATGAGGTTCGCAAACGGATGGTGGAAATGGCGCGAAGCGTGCCCGGCGTCATCCACACCGTCGAGTTCACCGGATACTCCGGGATCGACGCCGCCAACCGCTCCAACACCGTCACGACTTTTTTGACGCTGGCGCCATTTGCAGACCGGGTCAAAGATCCGGCCCAGAGCGGCTTGGCCATCCTGGGCGCAGTGCAGAGAAAGTTCGCCACCATCCAAGAGGCGCGGGTCCTGGTTTTCCCACCGCCGCCAGTCCAAGGGATCGGCAACGCCGGTGGATTCAAATTGCAGGTCCAGGATCGACGAGGGGCCGGCATCCCCGCCCTCCAAGCGGCCACCGACAACCTGATCGCCAAAGCCATGGGCCAGCCAGGGGTGGCCGCCGCCTTCACCAGTTTGCGTTCGGAGGTGCCGCAGCTCTTCCTCGACATCGACCGGCGGAAGGTGGAGACGCTCAACGTGCCCGTCGACTCGGTGTTCAGCACCCTGGCAGCCTACCTGGGCACCACCTACGTCAACGACTTCAACTTCCTGACCCGCGTAAATCAGGTGAACGTGCAGGGAGAACCCCAGTACCGCCTGCAGCCGGACAGCATCCGCGGGCTTTACACGCGCAACAACGCCGGCGGCATGGTGCCCTTGGGCACGCTTCTGAGCATCCACGAGACCGCCGGCCCGGACAAGGTGATGCACTACAACATCTATCCGTCCGCTGACATCAACGGGGTGACCCTGCCCGGGTTCAGTTCGGGACAGGCAATCAACCTGATGCAGCGGGTCGCGGCAGAAAACCTGCCGGCGCAGTTCGGCTACGAGTGGACGGAGTTGACCTTGCAGCAAAAACTGGCCGGCAACTCTGCCGTCTACATCTTCCCGCTTTGCGTGCTTTTCGTCTTCCTGGTCTTGGCTGCCCAATACGAAAGCTGGGCGTTGCCCATGGCCATCATCCTGATCGTGCCAATGTGCCTCTTCGCCGGCATCACCGGCGTCTACCTGCGGCATCTCGACAACAACATCTTTACCCAGATCGGCTTCGTGGTGCTGGTCGGGTTGGCTTGTAAGAACGCCATCCTCATCGTGGAGTACGCCAAGCAGCAGATGGATGCCGGCGTGGACCGCCAAGAAGCGGCGGTCGCCGACGCGCGGTTGCGACTGCGCCCGATCTTAATGACCTCTTTCGCGTTCACCCTGGGCGTCTGGCCGCTGGTCAACGCCACCGGTGCCGGTGCGGAAATGCGTCAAGCGCTGGGCACCGCGGTGTTCAGCGGCATGATCGGCGTCACCATCTTCGGCATTTTGCTGACCCCGGTGTTTTTCTCCGTGATCATGGCGCTCTTTGGCAGGCGAAAGCCGAAAGCCGAGCAACCGGCCCGCCGACCTGCCGAAC
>CAXUNV010000736.1:0-2042 GCA_964252355.1 uncultured Chthoniobacterales bacterium
GCGCGCTGCGCGCTCATTTGGACATCAACCCCCGTAACGCGCTCGCCAGCACCCCGCCCGCCCCCACCTCTGCCACGCGTTCCGTCATCCGCGGCAGGTACGGCGAGAGGGCGTGCGCCAAGTTCGCCAGCGGCAACGACTGCAGCCAAACCCGGCCCGGACCCGTCAATGCCGCCAAAAAGATGCCGTCGCCGCCGAACAGCAGGTTGCGGATGCCTGGGATGCGCGTGATGCCGAAGTTGACGCCCTCGTCGAACATGCCGACGTGACCCGGGTGCACCCGCAGCGTCTCCCCCGCGGCGAGTTCGTACGGCACCACCTCGCCGTCCAACTCGATCCAGGCTTCGCCTGATCCACTCACCTTTTGCAGGATGAAACCGTCGCCGCCGAAGATGCCTGCGCCCAAGGATTGCTGAAAACCGACCGACAATGCCACCCCCGGCGTGCCGCAAAGGAAGCCGTGACGATGCACGAGATAGTTGCGCCCCGGGGTGACCGCGATCGGCAAGATGTGGCCGGGTACCCGGGTGGCAAACGCCAGCAGACCTGGGGCACCTTCGGCCGAGTAATGGGTCAGGAAAAGCGAACCACCGCCCGCCACCCGTCGAAACACCCCGAAAAGGCCACCGCTGCCGCCGACCTGCAGGCCGGTGCGTAGCACGATCGATTGGCTCATCCACGAAAGCTCTCCCGAAACCGCCACCACGCTTTCACCGGCCGCCATCTGCAGTTCCAGCACGGGCAACGTGGTGCCGATGATCCGACTGTTCATGGCCCGTGAGCTTGCGGCACGCCGCGTCGCCAGGACAGAAAAAAGCGCGGCGCGCGTGCGCCCGCTTAGGTCCAGTACAGGATGCGGCCGGGCCCGAAACGCCGGCTGATTTCGCGTTCGAACCACCCGCGCAACGTCACCATCACGTCCTTGGGATAGACGTACTTCAACCCGCCAAACTTGTTCCGTTTCGTCGCGCGGGTCGCCTCATCCAACTCCAGCTTGGAGTTTGGGTACCAGCCGCGTAGCACCTCCTTGGATCCCGGCGTGAACCGGTGGCTGATGAGTTCGAACGTCAGGTCGCACGGGAAATCCAAGGCCGCGGCGATGCGGTCGAGCGTCCGACCGTACTCTTCCTGCCAGCCCTCCATCGGCATGATCGGCGCCATGACCACGCCAACTGGGTAACCGCCCTCGCGTGCCAAACGCCGCAGCGCCGTCAACCGTCCGGCAACGCTGGCCGTGCCACCTTCCATCCCGCGGTTGACCGGATCGGCGTTGATGCTGAAGCGGCAACGGGTCCGGCCACGGTGCGGCAGGTCCAAGAGCGGCTCGACCGCGTCGAATTTCGTCACCCAACGCAGGTGCGCCCTTTCACGCTCCCCAAACCATCGGATGGTGGCGGCCAAGCTCCCCGTCAGGTGCTCGATCCCCAACGGGTCCGTGTAACAACTGGCTTCGAAGCTGGTCACGGTACCGGGGCGCTCATACCGAGGGAGGTTGTGCAAAATCGCGTCTAGGTTGGCGAACACGCGCACCACCGGCGGCCCGCCCAAGCTCCCCGCCAAATAGCAGTATTGGCAGTGCGCCGGGCAACCCTCGGCCAGATGGAACTGATAATCGGCGGACGGTGGGATCGGCTGCAGCTTCATCGCGCCCGGAGCTGCGGTCACCACCGCTAAGGTGGTCTTGCTGAGACGGTACGTCTCCCGTTCGTCCTCACCGCGCAAACCGGCAAGCCGGTTCGACTTCGTCTCCTCCACCGGCAAGCCGAGGTCGCGGACCCGCGCCAGGATGCGTTGCCCGTGCGCCTCCGCCAACGCCGCGGGCGTGAACACCACCCGGCGCGGCCGCCAAAGTTTCATCGTCGGCAAAGGGCGTACCTCGTCGGTTTTGCCTTCGCCGTCCCTTGTGCCCGCTGTCGCCATCGTCTGCATTAATGATCCCCTAAAACGCTTACCCGCGGCAGGCCGGATGCGAAAGGGACGCACACCATGGGGGAAGGGTAGGGGCACGCGTTAGGCGAGGGTGGCCGGTTGCCGGCTGCCGG
>CAXUNV010000737.1:0-2041 GCA_964252355.1 uncultured Chthoniobacterales bacterium
GTCGGCCCCGCCAATGCGCGCCAAGCTCTCGAGCATCTCGCCAACGGTGGCCGAGACGCCCGGCATGGTAAGGTTTCGCCGGGCGCCGACGATCTGGCCATCGATTTCGGCGGCGCGGAACAGGTAGCCGACGGCCGAACGCGGTGAAGCAAACCAGTGGCGGACGTCGTCAGACACCGGCAGGATGGTCTCTATCCCGTTCAACGGTTCGCGGATGATGTTGGAGAAAAACCCGGACGCCGCTTGGTTCGGCCTGCCGGGACGGACGCAGACGGTCGGTAACCGGAGGCCGACGCCGTCGATGAAACCGCGCCGGGTGTAATCAGCCAAGAGGAGTTCGCCGACGGCTTTTTGCGTGCCGTAAGAAGTCAACGGGGTCAGGTGAAAATCTTCGGGGATCTTTTCCGGAAAGGGCGCGCCAAACACCGCGATGGAGCTGGTGAACACCAGCCGTGGACGGTGGCCGGCGTCGCGCACCGCTTCAAAAAGGTGCTGCGTCCCTGCTAGGTTGATCCGGTACCCTTTGCTGAAATCGGCTTCGGCCTCCCCGGAAACGATGGCCGCCAAGTGAAAAATGAAGTCCGGGCGTGCGGCGACCAGAGCCTCGGCCACCCCAGGCCCAGACAGGTCGGCGGCCGTGGTCACTTCGTCGAAAGCGGCGCCGGTGGCCGTCGCCGGCGCAACCACGTCGCTGAGGCGGAGTTGCGACACCCGCCGGCCGGCCAAGGTGCCGGCGCGCCGGAGCCGATCGCAAAACTTGCGACCCAGCATGCCGGCCGCACCGGTGACGAGCACTTTCATGCAAAGTCTCTTTCGGGGAAAAAGACGACTTCCTGCCCACCGCGCGACACCGTCGGCGGGCCGGCGGGTTTACGTCGTCTCCGGGCGGTTTGCGCGCGGCAAAACCTTTCTAAGGTATTCCCGGTTGGTGGCGCTGACGCTCAGGCCGTCGCCGCCGTAATGCTCGACGAGGAACGGGGCGTGGTAGCCCCTTTCCAACGCCATCCTCACCGCCCTTCGGTAGTTGATCACCCCAAACTCTAACGGCGCCGGCGAGGTGACGATCTGGCCGGTGGAGGCGTCCTCGGACCGGAAATAGTTTTTCATGTGCCAATACTTGGCGAATGGCAGGGTTTTCTCCGCCATGACCTCCCAACGCTCAACCGGCCGATGCAGCCGTTGCAGGTTTCCCCAATCGGGGTTTAAACCCACGCGCGGGCTGTTGACCTCCGAAACCAACTTGACCGCGCTGTCGGCGGTGCCGAGGTAGGTGTCCTCGTACATCTCCAACGCAACGTCGACGCCGACCTCCTCCGCGTGCTTGCCCAACTCTTGGAGGCGCGTGACCGCCAGTGCCCAGACGGCGGGGTCGTCGGGGTTCTTGACGCCGGGGGCGGTCCAAAACCAGAGCGCCTCCACCTGCGCGGGCGTTAGCACCGGCAGGAAACCGAACGAGACGACGCCCGCCCCGATGCGCGCCGCGGTGTCGAGGACGCGGTGGCTGTAGGCCAGGTTTTCACGGCCGCGATCGGGATCGATGACGCTGCGACGCGCGGTGGTGATGGCGGGAACCGAAAGGCCGATGCCCTTGACCGTCGCGAGGAATTCCTCGAGGCGCGGCTCCGGCAGGTCCGCGATCCGCAACCATGAATCCGTCGGGTCGACGTGCGTAAAGCCGGCGTCAGCCACCTCCCGCAACGGGATGGCCCACTCGTCAGCCCCCTGTTCTTGGACGGATTCGCCTTCCGGCGTCACCGCGGGAAAGGGCAACATGGCCGCGGCAATCGGCCATTCCGACCTGTCGTAAGGGACCGCGGGAGCATTCATGGACGGGGAGCTTTCAAGACCTTCGAAGCCGATGGGGGACGGCGGCCCCAGTCCCTAGTTCCGAACCAGGGACGGCGCAAGCGGCAAGGCGCGTTCCGCGTTCGGAGTTCGGAGTTGCGAATGCAGGGAGAACTCGCGGTCGAGGGGCGGGGGGGGGCCCCCCCGCCCCCCCCCGGGGGGGGCGGGCGCGCGGCGCCAGCCGCGCGGGGGGGGG
>CAXUNV010000738.1:0-2037 GCA_964252355.1 uncultured Chthoniobacterales bacterium
GATCCGGGCGGATCCCTGGCGGTCGACGGCCAAGTCAATCACGTTGACCAAGCCGACCACTTCCCCTTCCGCCCCCCGCACCAAAAACCGCTCCGCCTTGAGCTGCCGGGAGAGGGTCAGCACTTCGGCCACAGTGGCGTCGCCCGACACGCAGCGCGCCCGCGCCAACGGCGTCATCACGTCGCCGACCCGCACCGAGCGGAAGTCGACGACGTTGTGGATCATCTGGCGTTCGACGCTGCTGAGCGTGCCCAAGCGCTCGTTTTGGATGGTCAGCCTTTTGAGGTCCTCGCGCGCCACAAACATCTCCCGCGCCGGCCGCTTGCGCAGGATCAGCCGGGCCAACGGCCGAAACGCGAAAACGAACGGTGACAGCAGCCAGGTGGCGGCTTCCAAAAGGCGCGCCAGGGAGGAGAGCGCGCGGTAGCCGAGGCGGCGAAACACGGATTTCGCGCAGAACTCGATCACAAAGAGGAAAAACGGCAACGCCAGGAGCAACGCCCAGACGTAGCCCCAGAAGCCGAACCTGCCCACCAGCCGGTTCGCGGTGACGACGATGGCCGTGATGTTCAGCAGGTTCGTCATCACCAGGACGGTGACGAACAACGTCGTCGGGCGCAGGAGCAGGCGTTGCAGGCGGCGCGCCGCCGGGTCGCCCTGCCGGGCGAGTTGTCGCAACCGAACCCGGTGGAGCGAGAGCAGGCCCGCCTCCACCCCGGAGAAGACGAACGACAACGCCAAGCAGACCACCACGAGCGCAACCGTCATCGCTCACCGGCCGACCCCGGCGGCAAAGGCCGTTGCACCAACACCTCAAGGATCCGTTTGCGGCTCGCCTGCCGGATCTCGTAACGCAACGGGGCCAACTCCACCCCCGTGCCGGGTTTGGGCAAATAACCGAGGGCGGTGAACAAGAGGCCGCCCACCGTGTCGATGCCGTCCGCATCGACGCGGACGCCCGTCGCCTCGCTCAGATCGTCCAACCGGGCGCTGCCGCTGACGAGCCAACGGCCTTCGCCCACGTCCTCGATGTATGGCCCCTCGTCGGTCCGTGACGCGGCCTCGCCGAGGATCTCCTCGACGAGGTCATTCAGGGTGACGATGCCCTCCGTGCCGCCGAACTCGTCCACGACGACCGCCAACCGTTGCGGCCGGGTCAGAAACGACCGCAAGAGTTCGATGGCCGGCATGGTTTCCGGCACGAACGAGGGTGCCTCCAGGATCTCCGTGTAGGGACGGCTGGGTTCGAGCAGGAAAGTCTTGACGTCCAAGACCCCCAGGATCTCGTCGGGACTTTCCCCGTACACCGGCACGCGGCCGTGGCGGCGGAGGCGCAGCTCCTGGACGGCTTCCTTGTTGGTGAGCGTGTCGGGGATGGTGAACGCGTCGACGCGCGGCGTCATGCAGTCTTTAGCCACTTTGTTGCCGAGTTTGATGACCTCTTCGATCATCTCGCGTTCGTCGTCGGTCAGTTCACCGCCTTCCGCGCTCATCTCCACCAGCGTGATGAGTTCGTCGTCGCTCATGGCTTCGACGGGCGCGACCGAGTCCCGCGTGAGGAAGGTGGCGGTGCGCCCCGCCAGCCGGTCCATGCCCCGCAACCAGGGCGCAAACGCCGGCAGCATGGCCGAGAGCACGCGGACGGCGGTCCGCGCGAAGCGCAGGGGGTCCGTGAGGGCGAGCAATTTGGGCAACAACTCGCACACGAGCACCACCAACCCGAAGATGAGAAGGGTCTCGATCCAGTTCGGGACGGGCGTCGAGAGGCTGTTGGCGAGGGCCAACGCGAGCACGATCAGCGGTATGTTGACGACGGTGTCGGTGACGAGGATCACGTTCAACACCGCCCGGGGTTGGCTCATCAGTCGTTCGAACTCCGCCACCGTCCGCGGATCGCGCTCACGCCAACGGTTCAGGGCGAGGCGGTTGACGGAAAACAGCGCGGTCTCCATGCCGGAGAAGAAGGCGGAGGCCGCCGCGAGCGCCGCCAAAGCCACCACCGTCAGAACAACCCACTCCGTCGACATCGTCTGCTGT
>CAXUNV010000739.1:0-2025 GCA_964252355.1 uncultured Chthoniobacterales bacterium
GGTCTCGCAAAACACCTCTCAGGGTCCGTGCACGAAACGGAAAATAAAGCACGCTAAGCTCCCGCTTGCGGCGTAAACAGGTGCGCCATCGAGTCGTTGGGGGTTCGTAGGGGTCGAAACCGGCCTTTGGCCACGCGCTTGTTGGCATGCCAGACGTAATCGCCCGTCAGGGTGATGTGTTCCCAGCCCAACGGAGAGAGGTGGCCGAGAAGCTCCTCATCCACGGATCGACCCTGCCCGCGCAACGCGTGAATGGCGCGGAAATCCGGCTCCGCCAAAGCCTCGTGAGATGCGATGCAGGCTTTGGTGACATCGTCATGGGTAAGGGCAGGTTCGGGCTGCCGAGGGGGGTATTACGCCCGGGGCGGCTTTACGCGGCCACCCGGACCGATGACGCCCGCATCACCCCCCCAAAGTCAGGCGCAACGCTTAGCGTGCTTTATTTTCCGTTTCGTGCACGGACCCCCTCTTGCCCTACCAATGATGTAAGGCAGGCGTCCCGCCTGCAGCTTCGCTGGTTGCTTTCCGCGACCGCCGGCAAGTAGCTGGCAGACGTCTCCCCTCCCGTTCCATCGTCTTGGTTGATTGACCGCTCGTTGCCAGATGAACCGATCTTGCTGCAAAGACCCGCTGCCTCCAAGACGTCCTCCAAGGTTTAGAACACGTTGGCAGACGAAGCGTCTACCCCGACGCCTGTAAGTTCCGCCTTGGGGCGCGCGCCGGGCCTATCCGCCCACCCTCGCCTTCAACCGTCCGCAGATCAGCGCTTCGCGCCGTCCGCCGACCCGGCTTCCGACGGACGCCAAAGGACCACGTCACCCGGATCGTAACTCGCCAGGGGCGGCCACGAGCTTGGGGCCGCTTCGCGGTAACCACACCGTCGCAACAACCGCAATGAACGGAGGTTGCCCGGTGTGGCTGTCGCCCAGAACTCAGTCACCGCATGGGCCTTGGCCAACGCATCTTGCAGCCCCCGCAACGCTTCTGTGGCATAACCGAATCCCCAGAAATCAAATCCGAACAGGTAAGCCACCTCGGCACGCTGCTCGATGACCGTCGCTTCCAGGCGACCGATGGCTTGGCCACCATCGCGCAGGCGCACGACGCAGTTGAACCAACGTTCGTCGAGGCGACCGTCAGGCGGACCCAGCTGTCGACGGCCAAATTCCTCGCCGAGTTCTTCGGCACTGTGTGGGTGCGGGCCTGGAATCCATTCGTAAAGTCGCGGGTCACAAAGCACGGGCGCCAGCTCGGCGCCGTGCGTTCGGCGCAGGGGTTCGTAAAGAAGACGCGGCGTGCTGGACGTGTCAGTGAGCATCGGGAAATAGGAAAGATCCAACCCCCGCCACCGTCAGCGCAGTAAACTCTGCAGGGCCGCCGCGACGGCGCGGCCCTGCGGCGAGGAGAAATCGCTCGCCAACGCGGTCGCAAAACTCGGCACCGAGGCGAGCAAACCCCCGGCGATTTCGATCTGCCGAAAGGCGGCTTGTTCGCCGCGCGCCGTCAGCCCCCCGCTGGCGTCGACCAGCACGTGGACGGCGTAACCTGCGTCCAAGGCGGCGAGGGCCGAGTGCAAGACCGCGACTTCCGCCGTCACGCCGCAGATGGCCACCACCTTGCGGCCCGACCGTTTCAGCCAGCGTACCGTGTCCGGGTGACCGAGGGCACCCGCCGTGCGGCGGACGTGCGCCAGGGCCTCAGGCATCTCGCCCCTGAGTTCCTCGATTACCCGTGGCGGTTCCGGCCCGACCGGCACGGTGGAGAAGAGGGTGGGTAGGCTCAGGGTGCGGGCAACCACGGCCAGGGCGCGGGCGCTGCGTCGGATCTCCGCGCTGCCGTTGGTCCGGGCATGGTCAATGACCTCCTCCTGCAAGTCCACCGCGAGGACCGCGGCAGTGGAAGGGTCGATGTTTGTCGGCATGCCAACTTGGCGCGGCTTGCCGTCCCTGGCGCGCCGCTCGCGTCAGGGTAGCGGGTGCAGGACGGGCGCGCAAATGCCGTTCGATCCGCCCCGCTTACACAACG
>CAXUNV010000740.1:0-2023 GCA_964252355.1 uncultured Chthoniobacterales bacterium
AGGCCGCCAGCAGGGCGGCCGGGCCCTGACAGTGGGCGTCGGTGTAGTCGCAAATCTGGTACATGCGCTGCCCCACCCCGACCGCCGCGGCAAAATGAACGACGTAGTCGACGTCCCGCAACGCCTTCCGCAGGTTCTCGGCGTCCCGCACATCCCCTTTGGCCAGTTCGACCTCTCTGGAAAGGTACCGGGGCCTTTGACACCCCTCGCCATGAACTTGACTAATTAACGGATCGTAAACCCTGACCGTGTAACCGCTTGCCAGCAGTTCGTCTGCGAGATGGGAGCCGATGAAGCCTGCGCCGCCTGTGATGAGGACTTGACCCGACATGTTTGCTTTTTAGGTAGGTGAAGGGGGACGTTTTGCCCGCGAGTTCGCGAAGGTAAGTAGCTGCGCACGTAAGGGTTTCGCCTGATACGTTTTTCAGGTACCTGGGTTTTCCTTAGGGGGCAAGCAGGGTTTTTGCGCAGTCGATGTTCCGGTTGAAACCCCGTTGCCAGAAAGAAGTCGCAAGGCCGCGAGCCTTGTGATAACCATTCTCTCGCGCAACCGACGGCGGAAGGCCGTGGTGGGACCGGGGTGGCACGGGAGTCTTGCCAATCCGTCGACTTGGCACTTAACCAGACCTTACGTTCAGCCATGACCGAAGCACCTGGCGGTCTCAGCATTTTGCTCGTGGAAAATCATGAAGACACGGTGACTTACGTGCGCCGCTTCTTGGAGCACTACGGCCACGAGGTCTGGGTTTGTCGGACGATGCACGAAGCTCTGGACCGGGTGACGGACCAAGAACCGGACGTAATCCTGAGCGACATCGGCCTGCCGGATGGCAGCGGCTGGAGCCTGCTCCAGCAACTGCGGCCGCGCACCAAGGCTTACGCGATCGCGATGAGCGGCTTCGGCATGCGGGCGGATGTGGACCGCAGCCTTTCTGCCGGGTACCAAGACCACCTGACGAAGCCATTCACGCCCAAGAAGTTGCTCGACGCGTTGGAGCGCGCTCGGGACCGGCAAGCAGGGGCGTGACGCCAAAGTCCTTTCCGTCCGGCGCGCAGGCGCACGCCGGACCTCGTCGCCGTTGACGCCACCGGCGACGGAGCAGCCGTTTTATGTCGCAAACACCTCCCGAAGAACTTACGCCGTTGTTGCCGGTCGCGGAAACCCTGGCCGAGATCGCGCCGCCGGCGGAACCCCACCCCGCGGCGGCCAACGCCCGAGAAGCCTTGCCACGAAGCGAGCGGCTTCTGAGCCGGGTGGCGGTGGTGACCGATGCCGCAGGGCGGGTCGGTCGCGCGCTTGCCATCGCATTCGCGACGGAGGGTGCCAGCCTCACTTTGGTGGGCAAAACGATTGAGGAAGTTGAAGAATCGGCGCGGTTAGCCCGCGAGCTTGGCGCCGAGGTCCTGACTCTGTCCGGCGACACGTCCTCTGAGCAGTTCTGCGCAGAGGTGATCCGACGCACCCTGGAGAGGTATGGGGACTTGCACGTGCTCGTAAACCATGCGGAGCCGTTGCCCCAAGCACCTTCCATCGACGTTTTGGATGCCCAGGCCGTGCAGGAAGTGTTTGGCGCCATCGCATTTGGCGGCATGTACCTGGTGAAGAACGCCCTTCCCCACCTGCGGGCGGGGGCCGCCATCGTAAACACCGCCGCGGTGGGCGCATACCTTGGCGACCCAGAGGGACCGCTTGAGGCGTCGGCCCGCGCCGCCGTCTTGGGCTGGACACGCTCGTTGGCGCGGCGGCTGCTGCCGCGGGAAATCCGCGTCAACGCCGTTTCCCCGGGACTGGTTTGGGACGCTGCCAATGAACCGGCCAATGACACCCACGCCACCGCGGCCGCGTTTACGCCGCAGGCGCCTTCGGGACGCGCGACGACGCCCGCCGAAGTAGCGGCCTGCTACGTTTTCTTGGCCTCACCGGATTCGGCCGCCTTCACCGGTCAAACGCTGCATCCCAACGGCGGCGAGGTCGTGAATGGGTGAGGTTTGGCCGAGGGCAAATCTTTCGCATGCCCGATGG
>CAXUNV010000741.1:0-2022 GCA_964252355.1 uncultured Chthoniobacterales bacterium
GTATCTGGCGGGCGCGGCGGCGGTGCTGGCCACCGTCGCGCTGCTGACGGCGCTCGACGCGTTCTGGATCGGCGGTTTCGTGAACCATCGCGGGCTGCCGCCGGTCGCGCACGACGCGGCGGGGGGGGCGCGCGCGGGGGCGGGGGGCGCGCCGCGAGTTCGGCGGTCTGCTCCAGGCCGCTCTCTGGACGTCGCTGGCCGTCGGCGTCGCCCTGGCGACCGGCTTGGCTTGGCTGCAACCCCACCTCAGCGCCTTGCACCCGCCGCCGGACGTTTTCGCCGCGGCGGGGCCGTACCTCTCCATCGTTGGTTGGTCGCTGGTGCCCATCGCCGGACACCTCGGGGTCAAAACCTTTTGCGAAGCGCTCGGCCATGCGGCCGCCCCGATGTGGATTTTGTTTGCCGGGGTACTGCTTAACGCGGTCTTGGCTTTGGCCTTGGTCTTTGGCTGGTGGGGTTTGCCCGCGCTGGGGCTTGTTGGGTCCGGTTGGGCTACCCTGATCGCTCGCGGGTTGGCGTTCGTGGCCACGGCGGTTTACGCGGCCAACTTGGCCGGCGTCCGTCCGCTCCGGTTGCTGCTGCCTGGCGCCGACCCGCGTCTGGTCCGTGCCCTGCTTGCCCTCGGCGTGCCCGTCGCTTTCCAATACCTTTCCGAGGTTGCCGCCTTCAATTTTGGCGCCGTCATGATGGGGTGGCTCGGTACGGCAGCCCTGGCGGCCCACCAAATCGCCCTCTCGTGCGCCTCGCTGGCGTTCATGTTCCCGCTCGGCGTTTCGCAAGCCGTGGCCGTGCGCCTCGGGCACGCCATCGGCGCCGGCACCGCGGACCGGGTCCGTGTGATCGGCTTCACCGGCCTCGGGCTTTCCGGGTGCCTGATGCTCCTCTTCGCGTGTCTCATCTGGGCCGGACGCGAAATCATCGCCGCGACCTTCACAAGCGACGCCGACGTGATCCCCCTGGCGGTGCGTCTGCTCTTGGTGGTGGGTGCGTTCCAACTTGCCGACGGCGTGCAGGTGACCGCCGCTGGCGCGTTGCGTGGGCTCGCCGACGTACGGCTCCCGATGGTGCTTGGTTACGTTTTCTACTGGGGTTTGGCCATGCCGGTGGCGTTCTTAGCGGCCTTCAACTTAGGCTGGGGGCCCGTGGGCATCTGGGTGGGACTTGCGGTCGGCCTCACCGCCGCGGCCCTCACGCTCACCGCCCGTTTCACGACGCTGACCCAACCCGGGCGTGCGTTGCCGCGGTCGGATGCGGCTGGACACGCGCCGGCAACCATCATCTAAGACTTCGGATTTGAAGGGCGCGCGGCTCTCCGTGCCCGCAGTGGGGCGGGCGCTTCGCGCATGATCATTTGCAGATGGAAAAAGCCAAATGCGGCGACTGGGTTGAAACCCTGGAATCGTGGCTGCCTCAGCCCTGGCCGCCCCAGCAAGTCAAGAACGGCCCAGAAACCAACGACTTCCCGCCGTTCCACCTCTGCCGTTCATGCCGCGCACGCTTCTGCCTCCAACTCCTCCCCAAACCGCCCGGCAAGGTGCTCGGCCGCGAGTTCGCGGACTTCATCCACCCGGGTCACCCCGCTCAACCGCGCCCGCAAAGCCCGACTGCCCGGCATGCCCCGCGAGTACGCCATCAGGCGGGCCCGTAGCGACGCCATCGCGTACTTCTCCGGGCCTCGTTCGGCTACCGCCATTTCACAATGGCGAACCATGTGCGCCCACCGGGCGTCCAGCGTTGGCGGGGGCACCGTCGCCCCCGTCTCTAAAAGCGTGCGCGCCTCGCGAAAAATCCACGGGTTGACCATGGCGCCACGACCGATCATGACGCCGCGCACGCCGGTCGTGCGCAGGCGAAGCGCCACGTCTTCGGCGGTGCGCAGGTCGCCGTTGCCGATCACGGGTACGCGCACCGCGGTCGCCACCTCGGCGATGACCGCCCAATCCGCGGTGCCGGCATAACCCTGATCCTTGGTTCGGCCGTGCACCGCGACCGCTTGGACACCTGCACCCTCCAGCAAACGCC
>CAXUNV010000742.1:0-2022 GCA_964252355.1 uncultured Chthoniobacterales bacterium
TCCAGTAACCGCGGATGCGCCACGCCACGACCTCCAGGCTGACGTCGGTGAGCACGGCCACGACGCCCACTGCCCAAGGACGCCACGGACGGCTCGGTAACGCCAAGTGGCCGTTGACCACCACGGTGAACCAAGCCGCCGGGATGGTGAGCGGCAGCACGCCCAAGAGTCGCGGACCGAGCCGGTCCGAGTACGCGTAAGGCCCGAACGGCACGCCCGTCGTCACCCCAGCCCACTCCATCAGCGCCGCCACGCCGCCGATGCCGAGGACGCACGCCGTGGCTCGACGCACCGAAACGGCCCCTGCCAAGGCCGACCAAGTCGCCAGGGCTGCGAAGAGCTGCCAAACGGCGTCGGAGGCCGCCAGGATCTGCGTGGCCACCAGGGCCGCGGACGGGGACGGCAGGAAGGCGCGCAGCCGGTCCGCGCTCAGGTCCAACGGCACCACCAAAAAACCGACCGCCGTCCAGATGTAAAAGACCAGGCGGGCAATCCGGGAAAAGACTTGGAGGCGGAATCGGTGCATGCCTCCAAGGGTTAACCGCCGATCGCGTCGGCCACGATCCGGCCGCTGAGCAGGGCGAGCGGGATGCCTCCGCCGGGATGCGTGGTGCCGCCCACAAACCAGAGGTTGGGGAGGCGATGATGTCGCAACGGCGGTCGGCGGAACGCCGAAAGCAGGCCGTGCGAAGCGAAACCGTAGAGACCGCCGCCAAAGGCGTTGTACGCCTCGGCGAAATGGCGTGGTGAAAGGTCGTGCCGGGAGACGACGTCGCCCTCCAGCCCATGGAGACCGAACGCGGCCAGTCGCCGCAGGATCACCGTGCCGTAGTCGTGGCTGACCCGGGCCCAGCGCTCCCGCTCTCTCGTTTCCCGGAACGCCGGCACGTTGACCAGCACAAACCAGTTCTCGTGCCCGGCGGGAGCGCGTCCCGGCTCGGTCCGGCTGTCGACGCAGACGTACACCGTCGGCGGCAAGGGCGGGATGCGCTGACCAAAGATCTGGCGAAATTCGCCCGGGTAATCGTCCGAGAAAAAGACGTTGTGGTGCAGGAGGTCGCGCCGCTCGCCGCGGACCCCCAACAGCATGGCGAAACCGGAAACCGCCAAGTCGCGCCGTTGCCGGTCGTAACCGACGCGCAGGGCCGGCGGGAGAAGGCCGGCATCGGCCGACAACACGTCCTGGTTGCACACCACCGTACGGAACGTCCGCTCCGCTTCGCCTGCGACCGTCACCCCTAACCCGCTCCGTTGCGGGCGCACGCCCGTCACCTCGCGGCCGAGCTCAAACCTGACGCCTGCCTCGCGCCCGATGCGCGCCAGGGCTTCCGCGATGCGGTAAAGACCACCGCGGACGTACCAACTGCCGAACCGGCGTTGCACGTAGGGGATGATGGAAAAGGCCGCCGGCGTCCGGTACGGGGAAGAACCGTTGTAGGTGGCAAACCGGCCAACATGTTGCCGCAAGTGCCGGTCGGAGAAATGGGCGTCCGCCAGTTGGGCCAAGGTTCGGCGGTCGGCGATTTTCGGCAGGTGCCGCAGCTTCGGCAGGTTGGCCCAACGCAGCTGTTTCCACCAATCCTCCAACCGGTTTTCCAGAAAGGCGTCGGCCGAAATATCGTAAACGCCGGCCGCATGCTTCAGGAAACGAGCCATCTCGGGTTTTTCCCAAAATGCCTCACCCTCGTCCTCCCGCCGACCGTCCGTCCAAAAATACCGGCACGACGGTTCCAGCCGGATCAGGTCGATGTCTTGAAGAAAGTTGCGGCCGAGCCGGTGCCAAAGGTCGCGCAAGACGTGCGGCATGGTCACCAGGGAAGGGCCGGTGTCCCAGGTGAACCCATCCGCGGCAAAGACGTTCATCTTGCCACCGACGCGGGGACTTTTCTCGAAGAGCGTGACCGCGCGACCTCGGCGCGCGAGCAGGGCGGCAGCGGCCAACCCGCCCAGCCCGCCGCCGATCACCGCCACGTCTCCCGACGCTTGCGTCATGCCTCACCATACGCACGTGAGGGTGGGAAA
>CAXUNV010000743.1:0-2018 GCA_964252355.1 uncultured Chthoniobacterales bacterium
CCCTGAAGGCCCGCCCCTCCGCTTGACCCTTGCACCCGGGTCGGAATCCTGACCTCCCCACGATCCGGCCCAACCTTGGCTTACGCCCGGCTCAAACCGCCCGGCAAACATCCGCCCCGATAGCTCTGCCCCATTCTGCCGGCCGGGTTTTCGCCCCACCGGGTTTTCCGCGAGACCCGCCTGCCTCCTGGCTAGCGAGGACGCCGGCGCTGCGCCTAGGAACCAGAAACGAGGGACGAGAGACCCGCAACCCCTCCCTCTCCCTTTCCCTAAGCCACTCCCGAGGCGCGTTCGCCGTCACCCCCGTCCTCGCCTTTGCGTGGGCCGATCCGCGACGGCGTCCCGGACCTCGCCGGGCGTTCGGGCGTCAAGTGCAACTGCCAATCCTTTTCCGGGTGCACGTGCCGATTGTAGAGCGGGTGGGCAAACCGGTGGTGCACAAACATCGCGTCGTGCCACCACGCCGGCAGCAGGCGTTTGTGGGCCAGACCGTGGATTCTAGCGATCTTGCGGTCGGCGTGGGCCCGGTTGAACTCCTCGATGGCCAGGAGCTCGCCGGTGTACTCGGAGTGCAATTCCCAGTCGCCGCCGATCACGTCGTCGAAGTAACAGAACGACCGGGGCAGGAAAAAGCGGTCAGCTTCGTCAAAGAGCCGGAAGGCCTGCATGGTCGACGTGTAGTAATCGGCGTCGAAGCTAATGAAACCGATCGGGGCCGGACGCTGTTCCACGACGAAGCGCGGCACCGTTTCGGTGAAAGGTCCCAGCACGAGGACCGACGAGCGGAGCCGCCGCCGGAGGGCGTCGACGTCCATCTGGAAAAAGCCGCGTTGCCACAGGTAAGGCGAATCGCGGTAATCCTTCGGCTCCGGCATCCCCGCGCCGCCGTCGAAACCGTACGTCTCCACTTTGACGCCCGTTTCGGCCGTCACCTCCGCCGCGATCGCCTCGAGCGCGAGCAGGCCGTTGCCGCCGGCCACGCCAAACTCCAACGCGCTGATGCCCGGAACCCCGAGCGCGGCCGCCTGCTGCGCGGCGTGATAGACGCCGTAGGCGTAGTCCGGACGCCGGCACAGGTCCCAACGCACCCGCCGGGCCAGGGTTTGCCCGGGCAAACGGCTGACCATCCATTGCATCACCCTGCGCACGGCCCAATCCTGAAGAGATGCGGCGCCCACGCGGCATTATTAGGCAAAAAACGCGGAGGGCAACCCGGGACGACACCGCCATTCAGCGGGTGGCGACGGCGCCAAGCGGGAGGTGCCGCACGGGCACGCGTTTGCCTCCCGCGGTGCCCTGCCCCAAATGAAGGCGGCATGCGCGACGCAACGACCACCCCCGCGGCGAATTTTTCCTCCAACCCCGAAGGAGGCCTTGCGGCCGTGCGGCGCTTCGTCTTTGCCCACCGCATGGCGCTGGGCGTCTCGGCCGCGGTCCCTTGCATCGTGCTGGCCCAAAGCTCGCGGACGGCTCGACGCCCTGCGGCGCTTGCGACGGGCGCGGGCCTGACGTTGTTCGTGGCCGGCCTCCTGCTCCGCGCTTGGGCGGCGGCGCACGCCGGGCGCCACACGCGGAGCGCCCGAGTCGAGGCCGAAAGGTTGGTCACGACCGGGCCTTACGCGCACGTGCGCAACCCCATTTATCTTGGTACGATCCTCCTCGCGCTCGGCACGGTGCTCTCCCTTGGCAACCGGCTTCTCGCCATGGCGGGCGGCGTCATCCTCGTAGGATTGTACGCCAACCTCATCCCGGCCGAAGAAGCGTACCTAAAGGAAAAGTTTCCGCAGGAGTACGACGCTTACCGGCGAAAGGTCGGCCGGCTCATCCCCAAGGTTCGGCCGTGGCGTCGAGTTAAAACGGCCACCGTCGATTGGCACGCCGCCCGCGGCGAATGGCGGGTCGCCGCCGCCGCGCTCGCTTTGGTGGCGCTGGCGCGGTGGGGAGTTCCGCGTTCTGCGTTCCGGGTTCCGGGTTCCGCGTGACGGAGGAGCAGGAGGCCGGTTGACCACTGCCGGCGG
>CAXUNV010000744.1:0-2015 GCA_964252355.1 uncultured Chthoniobacterales bacterium
GCGGTACGCTCGCAGCTGAGCGGCGGCCCCTTCCTGTATTCCTCGTCGTTCACCTTGTCCCCAAACTCCACGGCCCTACCGCCCTGAGCTTCCTGGATGGCGACGTAGGTCATCGCCTGATCGGGCGTGGCGCCCTCCCAGTGCCTCTGCCCGGGCGGGCACCAGATGACGTCGCCGGCGCGGACCTCGACGATCTCCTCGCCCTCGCCTTGCGCCCAGCCGACGCCGCCCGTCACGATCAGCGTTTGGCCGAGCGGGTTGACCTTCCAGGGCGTGCTGGCGCCGGGGGCGAAGGTGACGGTCGCGCCGGCCAGCCGGCTCGGCGCCGCGCGCTCGAAGTAACCGCTGATGTGGACATCGCCCGTGAAGTTCCCCTCGGGGGCCCGTTGGGTCGGCAAACTGCCGGCGCGGTCGAGTTGCATGGTCGTTTTTTAATCCTTCTTTGCACCGAGAAAGGCTAGTGTCTCAATCTGAAGTCCAATTAAAGCCGCCACGACGCGCTTGCTAACCCCAAGCGGGCCGCTTTGCGCTTTCGCTCACCGATGGGTTGGGTAGCGCAAACCGCGTGGGGATCAGGCGTAGGCGACCCAGCCCCGAAAGGCGAACCCGGCGTAGAACAGGCCGACACCGTGAAAACCGGCCTCCCGGAGTTGCGCCTCATCCTCTTCGGGAGAAAGGATCGGCAGTTTCGCCCCGATCATGGCCCGCGCGTTCTCCGCCTTCAGGGGCTCAACGCCCGAAGCCGTCGCGAAGGCGGCATACCGCGCGAGCCAGCGTTCGCGCTCGCCGGGTTCTTGGGAAAAGCTGAGGTGGGCAACGACGAAGGGCGCGCCGGGCCGCAGGCGGCGACGGACCTGCCCGAGCGTGCGGCGGCGCTCCTCGGCCCCGACGAAGTGCAGGGTCAGCAGGCACGTCGCCGCGTCGAAGGGACCCTCCGGGGCGAGGTCAATGAGCCCGTGGTGAAGCCGGACGCGGGGGGCGAAAGGCTCCAGGGTGGCCTTTGCCAGACCCAGCATCTGGGCCGAGGGGTCCACCCCGTCAAAGCTCCAGCCGGGCTGGCTTTCGGCGAAGGCTCTGATCTCCAGGCCCCCGCCGGCCCCGAGCACCAGCACCCGCGCGTGGTCGGGGGCTCGCTCCGCGAGGAGCAGCCTGGCCATGCGTTGCAGACCGGCGAAGCCGGGCACCAGGCGAGGCGGCCCCTCGGCGTAACGCGCCACCGCCGGCGGATCGGAGAAGGCTTCCATCCCGTGGGAGGATACGGCACGCGGGCGCGTCCCGTAAACGTCCGGGACGGCTCGCGGGCCGACCATCGAGTTCGGACATCAGTTCAAACTGAGACACTACACGAGAAAGGGTTCCCGGTGATAAAGCAGTGCCGCTTCACCCGTGGTATTCCGGTCGGTCGATGTCGGGGATGAGGCTGACCTCCTTCGGCTCCCACCCGAGAACCGCCCTCGTCCGCTCGCTGGAGGCAGCCCCGCTGCCCGCCACCCAGACCGCCAAGCCGCCGAAGTGCGTCTCGGCTTCCGGCGGGGTTAATGACCTCGCGGGCACGCCGACCTGGCGGCCAATCGCCTCGGCGATCCGCCGGAAGGGCACGTTCTCGGCCACCGCGTGAAAGGCCTCGTTCCGCCCGCCCCGTGCGAGGGCGAGGCGGAACAGGCGGGCGGCGTCCAGCCGATGCACCGCCGGCCAAAGGTTCTCTCCGTTCCCGACGTAGGCGGAAACGCCCTTTGCACGGGCCACCGCGGCGAGCATGGGGACGAAGCCGTGGCCCTCCCCCACGCCGTGGGTGGAGCGCGCCAGGCGGACGACGGACGCCCGCAACCCGCGCCCGGCCAGGGCGAACGCCGTCTGCTCCGAGGCGCGCGGGAAGTCCGGGATGACGGGCGGCCTCGCGTCCTCCGTGAGCGTTTCCCCGAAAGGCGACAGGCCGAAACCGCCCGTCACGACGAGGGGCCGGTCGGACCCGGCGAACACCTCCCCGAAGGTCTCGATCGCCGCGCGGTCCTCCC